>JALVDQ010000133.1 GCA_027008885.1 Thiotrichaceae bacterium
CACATACAAAGTTTGAAGCCGAAGTGTATGTATTATCAAAAGATGAAGGTGGTCGTCATACCCCATTCTTTGATGGCTATCGTCCACAGTTCTACTTTAGAACAACTGACGTAACCGGAGCCTGTGACCTTCCTGAAGGTACAGAAATGGTTATGCCGGGTGATAACGTAAAAATGACAGTAACACTGATCAATCCAATTGCGATGGAAGAAGGCTTGCGCTTTGCGATTCGTGAAGGTGGTCGCACAGTTGGTGCGGGTGTTGTTTCCAAAATTATTGAATAAGCTGAGTAATATATTATGTCAGGTCAGAAAATCAGAATCCGTTTAAAATCATTTGATCATAAATTGATTGATCGTTCTGCAAGTGAAATTGTAGAAACAGCAAAACGTACGGGTGCCAGAGTAAAAGGTCCAATCCCTTTGCCAACACGCAAAGAGCGTTTTACTATTTTGATTTCTCCGCATGTCAATAAAGATGCGCGTGATCAATATGAGATTCGTACACATAAGCGTTTAATGGATATTGTTGATCCAACAGATAGAACAGTAGACGCATTGATGAAGCTAGATCTTGCTACGGGTGTTGATGTTCAGATTAAACTGACATAATACAGCTAACAAATCGCGTAAGCTCTTGATATTTATCGTTGATTCCTTTGTAAGGAAATTAATGATTAAAATATTCATATTAGAGTTCCATCATGCTGGTTTATCTGGCATAATGCGCGCCTTTCTCGGCTCGGCACTTAAGTGTTTATTAAGCACCTTGGGTGCGAGCCGATTTTTTCCGAGAAATTTGTGTTTGAGACTGTAGTTGTTATTGTTAATACAGTCTTTATTTAATGAGGTGGCCAAATGGCAATCAGTCTGCTGGGTTCGAAAGTTGGAATGACCCGAATATACAATGAGGATGGTAGTGCTACGCCAGTAACGGTATTGGAAATTAGCCCTAATCGTATTTCTCAGCTTAAGACTGTAGATACCGATGGGTATAATGCAGTACAACTTACTGTAGGTTCGAAAAAAGCATCTAAAGTAAATAAGCCTGAATCTGGTCATTACGCAAAAGCTTCGGTTGAGGCGGGTGTATTTACCCGTGAGTCACGCGTTGATTCTGTATCTGATTTTGAGCTTGGTTCGGAAATAACGCTCGACATATTTGAAGAAGGTCAAAAGGTGGATATAACGGGAACAACCATCGGTAAAGGTTTTGCCGGTGTGTTAAAGCGTTATAATTTTGCAGGAAAAGACGCCACTCATGGTAACTCGATTAACCACAGGACTCCTGGTTCAATTGGTCAGAACCAAACCCCGGGTCGTGTATTCAAGGGTAAAAAAATGTCGGGTCATATGGGTGCTGTAAAGCAAACAACTCAGAATTTAACGGTTGTTAAAATTGATCTTGATAAGAATTTGATGATGGTTAAGGGTGCTGTTCCTGGTGCTCGAGGCGGCAATATTCTTGTGAAGCCAGCGGTTAAGGGTTAGTAGAATGAAGTTAAAAACTGTAGAAGGCAAAGAGCTGGATCTGAGTGATGAAGTCTTTGCCAAAGAATATAATGAAGCCTTGGTGCATCAAGCTGTTGTTAGTTATAGAGCGGCAGCTCGTGCAGGAACAAAGGCTCAAAAATCACGTTCCGATGTAAGTGGCGGTGGTTCAAAGCCCTGGAGACAGAAAGGTACAGGTCGCGCTCGTGCAGGTACTACGCGTGGTCCAATTTGGCGCAAAGGTGGAGTGACTTTTGCTGCGCGTCCGCGTGATTATTCCAAAAAACTGAACAAGAAGATGTATCGTGCAGCAATGCGCTCTATTTTTTCCGAGTTGGTTAGGTCTGAATCTCTTATTGTTGTTGAAGGTTTTGATATAAAAGAACCAAAGACAAAACTGATGCTGGCAGAGCTGGATAAGTTGAATACACGAAATGCCTTGCTTGTGGATAATGAGAAAGACAGAAATGTTGAGTTATCTGTTCGAAATATTCCATGTTGTGATTTGCTGGAGGTTTCTGCGTTGAATCCTGTTAGCCTGATTGCTCATGATAAGGTGGTGATGACTTCAACTGCGGTTGAAAAAGTTCAGGAGTGGTTATCATGAGTGTTAGCTTAAATGAAGAGAGAATGTATCACATTGTCTATGGTTTGCATGTAACTGAAAAAGCGGTGTCTGGTTCAGATGCAAATATTCATACCTTTAAAGTTGCAACTGATGCATCCAAGCGTGAGATAAAACAGGCGATACAGTTTTTGTTTGAAGTTGAGGTTGCTGATGTGCGTACCGTTAATGTCAAGGGCAAGCAGAAAAACTTTGGCAGAAGATCTGGAAAACGCAAAGATTGGAAAAAAGCCTATGTGAGATTGGCTGAAGGGCAAACTTTTGATGGGGCGGCTGAGGGTTAGAAGATGGCTATCGTAAAAATGAAACCAACATCACCTGGTCGTAGACATCAGGTTCGTGTCGTAAACAAGGATTTGCACAGAGGAAAGCCACATAAGGCTTTGCTTGAAAAGAAAAGCAAGTCAGGTGGTCGCAATAATAATGGCAGAATCACTACGCGTCATATTGGTGGTGGTCATAAACAACATTATCGCATCATTGATTTTAAGCGTCTGAAAGATGGTATTCCGGCTGTTGTGGAAACAGTGGAGTATGATCCTAATCGTACCGCGAATATCGCCTTGCTTAAATATGCGGATGGCGAAAGAAGATATATTATTGCGCCGAAAGGTTTGCGTGCCGGGGATAAGGTGTTATCTGGCTCAGAGTCACCTATCGTTGCTGGCAATGCCATGTGCCTGCGTGATATGCCGGTGGGTACGGTTGTTCACTGTATCGAAATGAAACCCGGAAAAGGCGCGCAAATAGCGCGTAGTGCGGGTACATCAGCACAACTGGTTGCTCGTGAAGGCCGTTATTCAACCTTGCGCTTGCGTTCAGGCGAGATGAGAAAAGTTCTTTCTGAATGTCGTGCGACGGTTGGTGAAGTAAGTAATTCCGAGCATGGACTTGTGAAGTTGGGTAAAGCGGGCGCGAGTCGTCATCGCGGTATTCGTCCAACGGTTCGTGGTGTTGTTATGAATCCTGTTGATCATCCACATGGTGGTGGTGAAGGTAAAACCTCGGGTGGTCGCCATCCAGTGTCTCCATGGGGTGTTCCAACCAAGGGTTATAAAACACGCAAGAATAAGCGCACCGATCACTTGATCGTGCGTCGTAGAGATAAGAGGTAATTAACTGTGCCACGTTCTTTAAAGAAAGGTCCTTTTGTTGATCATCATTTGATGTCTAAAGTATTAAAAGCCGTTGAAGCTGGAGATCGCAAGCCGATAAAAACCTGGTCAAGACGTTCGATGATTGTTCCTGATATGGTTGGTTTGACTATTGCTATACATAATGGTCGTCAGCATGTTCCAATTTTAATTAATGAGCATATGGTTGGTCATAAGTTAGGTGAATTTTCTCCTACACGTATGTACCGTGGTCATGTTGCTGATAAGAAGTCGAGATAATAAAGATGGAAGTTAACGCCAAGTTAAAATTTGCTCGAATATCGCCTCAGAAAGCACGCCTGGTTGCCGATCAGGTTCGAGGTATGCCAGTTGAGAAAGCTTTAGATGTTTTGACTTTTAGTCAGAAAAAAGCAGCAGCTATTATCAAAAAGATATTGGATTCTGCGATTGCTAACGCAGAGCACAATGAAGGTGCGGACATTGATGAGTTGACTATAACAAAAATTATGGTTGATCAGGCGCCTACTATGAAGCGTCTACGTCCACGAGCAAAAGGTCGTGCAAATCGTATTCTTAAACGGACGAGTCATATTACTCTCGCCGTTGGTGATGGTGAGGTTTAAAGTATGGGTCAGAAAATACATCCAGTTGGATTTCGTCTGGGAATAGCCTCTGATTGGCGTTCCAAGTGGTATGCAGAGGGCAAGGATTATGCAAAATTTTTGCATAAGGATATTGAGGTGCGCTCTTTTATAGAGGAAAAATTGAAGCATGCATCTGTTAGTCGCGTTCAAATTGAACGTCCTGCAAAGTCTGCCTTTGTTACGATTCATACTGCGCGTCCAGGCGTTGTTATTGGTAAAAAAGGCGAAGATATAGAGCGTCTGCGTGCTGATACTGCAAAGATGATGGGATTGCACCCTAATAATGTTAAGGTGAATATCGAAGAAATTCGCAAGCCTGAACTCGATGCAAAATTAGTTGCAGAAAGTATTGCTAATCAGCTGGAAAGACGTATTATGTTCCGCCGCGCCATGAAGCGTGCCGTAGGTAATGCAATGCGACTTGGTGCACTTGGAATCAAGATTAGTTGTGGTGGGCGTCTAAACGGCGCGGAAATTGCCCGTACAGAATGGTATCGTGAAGGACGTGTTCCCTTGCATACGCTGCGTGCTGATATTGATTATTCAACAGCAAAAGCGCATACCACTTACGGTGTTATTGGAGTCAAGGTTTGGATCTACAAAGGTGATGTATATGACCTTGAGCAGAAGCAGGCTAAGTCGACTGGTCGCGACAGCAAAAAGAAGAGATAGAGAACAGCAATGTTACAGCCTAAGAGAACAAAATTTCGTAAGCAGTTTAAAGGCAGAAACCGGGGTCTGGCTACCACAGGTAGCAAGGTAAGCTTTGGTGAGTATGGTCTTAAAGCTGTAGGGCGTGGTCGTTTGACAGCTAGACAAATTGAAGCTGCGCGTCGTGCCATGACTAGACATGTAAAACGTGGTGGCAAAATCTGGATTCGGGTATTTCCTGATAAGCCAATTACCAGCAAGCCTCTTGAGGTGCGTATGGGTAAAGGTAAAGGTAATGTGGAATACTGGGTTTGCCAGATCCAACCAGGACGCGTTCTTTATGAAATGGAAGGCGTAACAGAACAGTTGGCGCGTGAAGCATTTGCTTTGGCTGCTGCAAAACTACCAATTAAGACAGTATTTGTCACAAGGCAGGTGATGTGATGAAAGCGAGTGAACTTCGTAATAAATCAGCAGAAGAATTGTCTAAAGAGCTTCTGGAAAGTTTGAAAGAACAGTTTATTTTGCGTATGCAGCGTTCTGCAGGGCAGTTAAATCGTCATTCAGAGATGAAAAAAGTACGCCGTAAAATTGCACGTATCAAAACGATTATGAACGAAACAAAGATGACAGGTGCAGGTGAGTAAAATGTCGGACGAAAAAGTTAAAGTAGAACGTAGTATTACTGGTCAGGTAGTTAGTAATAAAATGGATAAAACTATCGTAGTAATGGGTGAGAGAAAAGTAAAACACCCGCTTTACGGTAAGTTTGTGCGTCGCTCAACTAAATATCACGCACATGATGCTGATAACGAATGTAATATTGGCGACACTGTCATGATTAAAGAGTGTCGTCCATTGTCAAAAACAAAGAGCTGGACTTTGATTAAGGTTCTGGATAAAGCTGTTTAGTCGAAAAGGTCGAAAAACTGAAAAGCTGTTAGACGAATACGAATAAAAGTTAAGTTATAAGTTAAGAGTGTGGTGTAGAACATGATTCAGATGCAAACAAATTTAGGTGTGGCTGATAATAGCGGAGCACGCCGGGTACAGTGTATAAAGGTACTGGGTGGATCTCACAGACGCTACGCAGGTATTGGCGATATTATTAAAGTTAGTATCAAGGAAGCTATACCACGCGGTAAAGTTAAAAAAGGTGATGTGTATACGGCTGTTGTTGTAAGAACAGCAAAAGGTGTGCGTCGTAAAGATGGTTCTGCGATACGTTTTGATACAAACTCAGCTGTTTTGTTAAACTCCAAGCTGGAGCCAATTGGTACACGTATTTTTGGTCCTGTGACACGCGAACTTCGTGACAAGAACTTCATGAAGATAATTTCATTAGCTCCGGAAGTACTATAAGACTGATAGGTTATAGATCATGAATAAAATTGTAAAAAATGACCTTGTTGTTGTTATCGCTGGAAAAGATAAAGGTCGGCGTGGGACTGTTACCGAAATAAAAAAGAACGGTAAAGCTGTCGTTGAAGGTATCAATATTGCGAAGAAGCATCAGAAGGGCAACCCTAATGCCGGGATTGCTGGTGGTATTATAAAGAAAGAAATGCCGATAGATGTATCAAATTTAATGCTTGTTAATCCTGCGAATGATAAGGGTGACCGTGTTGGATTTAAGGTGCTTGAAAATGGTAAAAAGGTTAGATACTTTAAATCTAATGGTGAAGTGGTTAGCTAATATTACAATCAAAGTTGTAAGAAGTTAAAGGTATAGCGATGTCTAGATTACAAGATTTTTATAATGAAACCGTAGTTAAGGAATTAACTGAAAAGTTTAATTATAAAAATATTATGGAAGTTCCTAAGATCACTATGATTTCATTGAATATGGGTCTTGGTGATGCCGTAGGTGATAAAAAAGTTATTGAGCATGCTGTCTCCGATATGGCAAAGATAGCTGGTCAAAAGCCAGTGGTTACCTTGTCGCGTAAATCTATTGCCGGATTTAAAATTCGTGATAACTGGCCAATAGGCTGCAAAGTAAACTTGCGTCGTGAACGTATGTATGAGTTCCTGGATCGCCTGATTCATATTTCTATACCTCGTGTACGGGACTTCCGTGGATTGAATCCCCGTTCTTTTGATGGTAATGGAAATTACAGTATGGGATTCAATGAGCAAATCATTTTCCCGGAAATTGATTACGATAAAATTGATAAATTGCGTGGTTTGGATATCGCTATCACTACAACCGCAAAGAATGATGAAGAAGGAAAGGCATTGTTAGATGCATTCCAGTTTCCATTTAAGAAAAAATAGGACATATTGAACAATGGCTAAAAAATCGATGATTGCTCGTGAGGCAAAGCGCGCTAAATTAGTAGCTAAGTATGCTAAAAAAAGAGCAGAGTTGAAAGAAATCATCCGTTCACCTAACAGTAGTTTTGAGCAAGTAATGGCGGCAACAGATTCATTGCAAAAACTGCCTCGTAATAGTTCAAGAGTTCGTCAGCGTAATCGTTGCGCGATTACAGGAAGACCACATGGTGTTTACAGAAAATTTGGTCTTTGTAGAAATAAATTAAGAGAGTCTGCTATGGAAGGTGATCTTCCAGGTTTGACCAAGGCAAGCTGGTAAGGAGTACGTATAATGAGTATGAGTGATCCTATAGCTGATATGTTGACACGTATTCGAAATGGTCAGCGTGCTAATAAAAAGGAAGTCTCTTTTTCTGCATCAAAGAAAAAGACGGCAATACTGAAAGTTTTAATGGAAGAGGGTTATATCTCGGCTTTTGAAACTACAGGAGATGTTAAGCCTGTAACAAATGTTACCCTAAAATATTTTCAGGGTGAGCCTGTCATCAAGACACTTAAAAGAATTAGCCGACCTGGCTTGCGCATTTTTCGCGGCAAAAATGAATTGCCGAGTGTTATGTTGGGTCTGGGTGTTGCAATTGTTTCAACATCAAAGGGTGTTATGAGTGATCGTGCTGCAAGGGCGGCTGGACAGGGTGGTGAAGTGCTCTGTATCGTAGAATAATCGGTGTTTATATATGTCTAGAATAGCAAAAATGCCCATTGAATTGCCTACAGGTGTTGAAGCAAAAATTAATGGTCAAAATCTGGTAATCAAGGGTTCTAAAGGTTCGTTTGATTATATGATTCATGATTCGGTAGAAATCACCGAAGAAAATAATACCTTGATTGTGAAGCCCAAAAGTGAAAGCGATAAAAATGGTTGGGCAATGGCCGGTACAATGCGTGCTGTAACAAATAATATGGTTACTGGAGTAAGTGCTGGTTTTACTAAAAAGCTTGAACTTGTCGGTGTTGGTTATCGTGCTCAGGCACAGGGTAATAAACTTAACCTGACACTGGGATTTTCACATCCTGTCGTTCATGAAATACCAGAAGGCGTGACTTGTGAAACTCCGAGTCAAACTGAAATAGTATTAAGCGGAATTGACAAGCAGGTGATAGGTCAAACAGCAGCTGAAATTAGAGCCTATAGACCACCAGAGCCTTATAAGGGTAAGGGTGTTAAGTATGCTGATGAACGTATAATCCGCAAAGAAGCTAAGAAAACATAAGTTTAAAGGTATATTTGAAATGAATAAGAGATTGGCAAGAATCCGCCGTGGTAAACGCTCTCGTATGAAAATGCGTGAATTGGGTGTTGATCGTCTTTCAGTTTATCGTAGCTCCAGACATATATATGCCCAGATAATATCCGGAGAAGATAATACGGTGCTTGCATCAGCTTCAACAGTAGAAAAATCCATGCGTGATAGCCTGGATTATACGGGTAACGCTCAGGCAGCAGAAGCAGTTGGAAAACTGGTTGCAGAGCGCGCAAAAGAAAAGGGAATTGAATCGGTTGCATTTGATCGTTCCGGTTTTAAATATCATGGTCGTGTGAAGGCGTTGGCTGAAGCTGCGCGTGAAGCGGGTTTGCAGTTCTAAAGGTTTATAGAAAATGGCTAGAGCAGATAATACAGAAAAGGCGAATGACGGCCTGCAAGAAAAACTGGTTCACGTTAATCGTGTGGCAAAAGTTGTAAAAGGTGGTCGCGTGTTTGGTTTTACCGCACTTGCAGTTGTTGGTGATGGTAATGGTCGTATTGGCTTTGGGTATGGTAAGGCTCGTGAAGTTCCTGTTGCGATTCAAAAGGCAATGGAAAAAGCACGAAAAAACATTGTGAATGTGGCTTTAGTTGATGATACCTTGCAATATGAAATTAATGCGCGTCATGGTGCGGCACATGTGTTTATGAAGCCTGCTTCTGATGGTACTGGAATCATTGCAGGTGGTGCAATGCGTGCAGTGTTTGAAGTGGTTGGAGTGCGCAACGTTTTGGCAAAGTGTGTGGGTTCAAGAAATCCTATTAATGTGGTTCGTGCCACCATTAAAGGTCTTGCAGAAATGAACTCGCCAGAGTTCATTGCAGCTAAACGTGGCAAAACAGTAGAAGAGATTAGAGGTTAATTCATGGCTGCTAGCAAACAATTAAAGTTAACTATTGTGCGTAGTATGATTGGTCGTTTGAAATCACACCAGTCATGTGCCCGGGGACTGGGTTTAAGAAAAATGCACAAGCCCGTTATAGTCGAAGACACACCGGAAAATCGCGGTATGATTAATAAAATTTCCTATATGTTGACTGTTGAGGAAGTATAAATGAAATTGAATACATTAAAGCCAGCAGCAGGAAGTACCCGCAACAGAAAGCGTGTTGGACGTGGCATTGGTTCGGGTTGGGGCAAGACCTGTGCTCGTGGTCATAAGGGGCAAAAATCGCGCTCAGGTGGATTCCATAAAGTAGGTTTTGAAGGCGGACAAATGCCTTTGCAACGTCGCTTGCCTAAAGTTGGATTTAGCTCTCGTGTCGGTCGTGTTAGTACAGAATTGCGTTTGCATGAGCTTGCCAAGGTTGAAGCCGATGTTATCGACATTGATGCATTAAAAGCGGCAAATCTTGTTAGCAAAAACATATTGAATGTAAAAGTGATGTTGTCAGGAACAATTGATAAGGCAGTAACACTTAAAGGCATTAAAGTAAGTAAGGGTGCTAGAGAGGCTATCGAAGCTGCTGGCGGCAAGGTCGAAGACTAAAAGACTAAGGAAATAAAACGTGGCAACAAAGAACGCTACAAACATGCTTGCGGGTATGGGAAATATTGCAGAGATTAAACAAAGGCTTGCCTTTGTTTTTTTCGCTTTGATTGTATATAGAATTGGTACATTTATACCAATTCCAGGTGTTAATCCGGCAGCATTACAACAGTTCTTTGATCAAAATACAGGGACAATATTGGGTGTTTTCAATATGTTCTCTGGTGGTGCTCTTAAACGACTGAGTGTGTTTGCACTGGGAATTATGCCTTACATTTCTGCATCGATCATTGTGCAGCTAATGACGCATGTGATTCCTTCTTTGCAGCAGCTAAAGAAAGAAGGAGAGTCAGGCAAGCGCAAAATAACTCAGTACACTCGCTATGGAACAGTGGCTCTGGCTTTGTTCCAGAGTTTGGGAATTGCAATCGCTTTAGGCGGTCAGGATTTAGGCGGCGGACAGACTATTGCACTTTATCCTGGTATTGGTTTTACAATAACTACGGTTGTCTCACTGGTCACAGGAACGCTTTTCCTGATGTGGCTTGGAGAGCAAATAACTGAACGTGGTATTGGTAACGGAATATCCTTAATCATCTTTGCTGGTATTGTTGCCGGTTTGCCAAGAGCAATTGGTGGCACACTGGAATTAGCCAGAAATGGTGAATTATCCCCGGCTTTTGTCATTATCTTGCTTGCTCTGGCGATTTTGGTTACAGCTTTTATTGTTTTTGTAGAACGTGGACAAAGGCGCATTACGGTTAATTATGCCAATCGCCAGCAAGGCAGAAGAATGGCAATGGGGCAATCCAGTCATCTGCCTTTAAAATTGAATATGGCAGGTGTAATACCACCGATCTTTGCATCCAGTATTATTCTTTTCCCTTCAAGTTTGGGACGCTGGATATCTAATGCAAACGGAATGGAATGGTTACAGGATTTTGTGACAATGTTACAACCAGGGCAGCCTTTATATGTTCTGTTTTATGCGTTAGCAATCATCTTCTTTACTTTCTTTTATACAGCGCTTGTTTTTAATTCAAGAGAGACCGCTGATAACTTAAAGAAAGCAGGTGCGTTTATTCCAGGTATCAGACCAGGAAAAGAAACCGCCAAATATATTGATGGTGTAATGACGCGACTGACTGCGGTTGGCGCAATCTACATTACACTGGTTTGTTTGTTACCAGAATTTTTAATTCTGGGCTGGAATGTACCATTTTACTTCGGTGGTACATCACTACTCATAATCGTTGTGGTTGTCATGGACTTCATAGCTCAAGTTCAATCGCATATGATGTCACACCAGTATGAAGGCTTGATGAAAAAATCAAACTTTAAGGCAGGTGGTAAAAAACCAAGAAAGAAGGCTAGATAAGTCGGTTTGGTTAAGATTTAATTATAGAGGTTTAACTCATGAAGGTTCGTGCATCTGTTAAGAAAATGTGTCGTCATTGTCGCATCGTAAAGCGTAGAGGGGTTGTGCGTGTTATTTGCACAGACCCACGTCATAAGCAACGTCAGGGTTAGTATTTTTTTTTATTGATAATTACTGCAGTTTCGGGCAAAATGCCCGCCTTTTAGCAGTCTGGAGATTTTGATGGCTCGTATTGCGGGTATAAACATCCCTGTTCACAAGCATACAGTAATAGCTTTAACATCCATTTATGGTATTGGGAGATCACGTGCGGCAGATATTTGCGCTCAAGCAAAGGTTGCCCCCGATACTAAAATAAATGCACTTTCGGAAGAAGAGGTCGAGCGCCTCAGAAGTGAAGTGGCAAAATTTACCGTAGAAGGTGATTTACGTCGTGAAGTATCCATGAACATTAAGAGTTTAATGGATCTGGGCTGCTATCGCGGTATTCGACATCGTCGTGGCTTGCCATTGCGCGGTCAACGTACCAAGACGAATGCGCGTACCCGTAAAGGTCCACGCAAGCCAATTCGTAAATAATTCACCTAATTGCATTGTGGATATTGTAAGTAAAGTCAAATAGATAGGTAATGAGATGGCAACAGCCACTAAATCACGTAAAAAAGTTAAAAAGTCAGTAAGTGACGGTATTGCGCATATCCATGCGTCTTTTAATAATACCATTATCACCATTACTGACAGACAAGGTAATGCATTAGCCTGGGCTACTGCCGGAGGATCCGGTTTCCGCGGATCGCGTAAAAGTACCCCGTTTGCGGCACAGGTTGCTGCTGAAAGAGCGGGAGAAGCCGCCAAGCAATTCGGGCTGAAAAATCTGGATGTGCATGTCAAGGGTCCTGGTCCCGGGCGTGAGTCTGCTGTGCGTGCGCTTAACAACATCGGTTACCGGATTACTAATATAATTGATGTGACACCCATTCCGCACAATGGATGTCGTCCACCCAAGAAGCGTCGGGTTTAGTCGGAGATAAATTATGGCCAGATATATCGGACCAAAATGTAAGTTAATGCGTCGTGAGGGTACGGATCTTTATTTAAAAGGTCGTGGACGTTCATTGGAAAATAAATGCAACCTTGAAAAAGTACCTGGTGTTCATGGTGAGCGCCGTACACGCCTTTCAGACTACGGCATACAGTTGCGTGAAAAGCAAAAAGTACGCCGCATCTATGGTGTACTGGAAAAACAGTTCAGAAATTATTTCAAGGAAGCGGTACGCCTGAAAGGATCGACAGGTGAGAATTTGCTGCAATTGCTCGAAAGTCGTCTGGATAATGTTGTCTACCGTATGGGCTATGGCTCTACTCGTGCAGAAGCGCGTCAGTTAGTGAGTCATAAAGCAATTATGGTAAATGGTAGCGTAGTAAATATCCCGTCTTATCAGGTAAAAGCGGGCGATATTGTTTCTGTTCGTGAAAAAGCAAAGAAACAGACCAGAATACAGGACTCTGTATCCGTTGCTGATCAAGTTGGTTTCCCAGAATGGATTGAAGTGGATACCAAAAAACTTGAAGGTACATTTAAAGCAATGCCGGAACGTGATGAATTACCAGCAGAGATCAATGAGTCTCTTATCGTGGAACTCTACTCCAAGTAAGAGTTAGCCTGTGAATATTGAGGTATATTGTGTCTAAATCTACAGATTTATTAAAACCACGTAATATTCAGGTCACTGACCTGGGTAATTACACGTCTAAAATTGTATTAGAGCCTTTAGAGCGTGGTTTCGGTCACACCTTGGGTAATGCTCTGCGTAGAATTTTACTTTCTTCCATACCTGGTTGCGCGGTTACTGAAGTAAAGATTACTGGTGTTGAACACGAGTACACAGCAATTGATGGCGTACAGGAAGATGTTGTAGACATCCTGCTCAACCTGAAGAAGCTGGCATTTCGTTTAAACGCCAAAGATGAAGTAACACTCGACATTAGAAAGCAAGGACCGGGTGTCGTTACTGCGGGTGACATTACGCTAGACCATGACGTCGAGATTGTTGACCCGGACATGGTCATAGCCACACTCACCACAGATACACAGCTGGAAATGTCAATCAAGGTCGAAGTAGGGCGCGGTTATCAGCCAGCGAGTGTACGACGTGGACCGGATTCGCCTGAATTGCCACTGGGTACGCTGGT
>JALVDQ010000134.1 GCA_027008885.1 Thiotrichaceae bacterium
TACATAAACTAAAAAATGTAACGTATTGATTTATAGATTATTATAATATTTCGCCCAAATGCACCACAGGTAACATATATGGAAATAGTTTAAAACAATACATTCCCCCGCATTTATTTGACCAAATTTTAAATTACCTGCCCCACTCTTGCTGGACTTTATTAAGATTCGATAGATGTCCCCGGTTTGTACAGGGGGTGGTATTTGATACTAAAGTTTTGGTGTTCAAAACAGCAATAAAAATAAATTGAATTATTTGATCAGTAGCGCAGAGAGCTGCAGAGAATTACGGAGCTATTTTTATAAAACAAGGTATCAAATGAAGAGTGTGTATGCAAAAGGAGGAATATATCTAAGCCACTCTATCGCAAACAGAATGCATTAAAATAAGACCCTGTTGTTCCTACAGCGGTTAACGCAGTGATAATACTGCGTGACTAAAAAATCAATTTGTTGTGGGCAATAGTCATGTGTGGATATTAACTATTTTATGCTTTATGTGTTGATTGCTGGGATTAACGGTGGATTTTTACTGATGGAATTATGGATGTCCTTATTGCCGATTTATTGTCGAAAAGCCTGTTATTTATTCCGTCAAACAAATAGATTGACAAGTTGTTCTTTTTAATAGATGGTAAGCGTATAGAACATGACAGGAGTTCAAGATGCAGACAATACAAATTGCTGAGTTAAAGGCAAAATTCTCTGAAATCATTAAACATATTCAAGATGAAAAAGAAGAATATATCATCCAATATGGGCGCAAGCATAAAAAAGTAGCCGTTATCATACCTTACGAAACATACACAAAAAATGCACCTAAAATCAAACTTGGGCTATTACGAAATAAGGCAAAAAATAAAATAAACTATGAAATAAAGGATAACTTCGAAATGACAGAGGCTGAGTTATTAGACTTATGAAATTCATAATAGATACGCATATTCTCTTATGGACTTTATTAGACCCCGAAAAACTGTCAAAGAATATCCTGAATGCTTATGCTAAAGCAGATGAAGTACAAGTTAGTAATATTAACTTCTGGGAAATATCACTTAAATATAGATTAGGTAAATTAACCTTGGAGGGCTTAACGCCCAAAGATATTTATTTAGCAGCAAAAGAGAGTCATTTTAAAATTGTTGATATTGATTCACAAACCACCTCAACACTTTATCAGCTGCCACTGAGGAATCACAAAGATCCTTTTGATAGACTGCTAATCTGGCATAGTATTCAACATGAAACTACTCTCATTTCACGAGATGGTAAATTTAGTCAGTATGAGGAAGATGGGCTTATCCTGCTTAGCTAGGAGCCTGTCTGAAAATAGTGAGCCTACTGCGGAAAAGCTGAATTTGGCTAGATTTTCCCTCAATTTTCGTTAAATAGAACAACTATTCGCCTCAAATTGATAAAAAATCTAGCTCAAATCAGCTTTCCCTCGCTACGACTCATATTCTCAGACAGGCTCCTAGTACTCCAACCACGTTATATTGACGGATACAGAGCAAACCAAAGCGTTCAAGACAAGGCATGGGTTGCAGATAATGGTTATTCCCTTGTCTAACTTCAATACGATACCCCCATCATGCTTCACAACTTTAAAAAAGTCAGCCAGATAATTTTATAGCACAAAAAAACAAGGTCTGCCTCTACCTTTTCTCAATTTCACGCGATCTTTCTATTCTGCCCGCAGGAGAGTAGTACGATATTTCCATTTCCTGATTACATAACCAAACTTCCTTAGCCCCCTGATTAAGATATAACCTTATCTTCTCATCCATCTCTTTTTTTGAGTTGGAAGGACTAATCACCTCAACACATATTTCTGGTGCAACCTCATAAGGGGTACTAAACCCATATTGAACTATGAATTCATCAGAAGCCCACGCCACATCTGCAACCTTTACCCCCATTGGAGTATTAACAGAACACTCCATAATAATCTCACCATTATGTTTAGCCCTATGGATAATATCTCCAATCTTAAACTGCAAATTCCCATGATTATTACTTGCTGGAGTCATAAGGATCTTACCCCATTTATTCAACTCAATCTTAAAAGGTAAATCCTGCAATAGAGGGTTATCTATAACTTCTGTCCATTCCATAATTTACTCCGTATCTTGATGTTTAAGTCAGTATAACACAAACAGAATACACTAAGAGCAAGACCCCGCTCACAATCTATTGCTTGTATATACACTTAAGTATACACTTTACTATCTATAGACTAATTCACGGCTACTTATGGAAAACATGCTATCAAATAAAACCGTGTCATTTACGGAGATCCTGCAAAAGTGCTTGCTCACGCAGGGAATAAACCCGTTGCAATATTGAATCGAAACAAGGTTGTTGGCTACTTTGTACCCCTGTCTGCCGTTAAACAAGTGAATTATTGAAAAAGCAAACGGTGAACAACCCCAGAACATTTTGAAAGAATCTAATGAAGAAGTTAAACCCGTTTTAGACTATCTCAAGGATAAATAAGCGTGATAATTCTAATTCAATTACTTAGGATTTTTAATATCCTCGGTTTTGTTTTCCATATTTATTATTTAAACTATTAAAGGGAAGCTAGGTGCAAGGCTTGAACTGTCAAGCTCACCCTCTTTAGAGAAAAATCTCAGATTACCAAAGCTATCACAAATCCAAAATTCAAGAGCACCTTCCTCAAAATACAATGCTTTTTTTCTCATTATTTCATTCTTTGTATTACTGAAAGACAGCACTTCAACACAAATATCTGGGGCTATTGAACACTCAATCTCATTTTCTATTTTAGACAACAGCTTATTGGATGCCCATGCAACATCCGCCACCTTAGTTCCCTCACTAGTTTTAACTGCACATTCAGCTAAAGCCTCACCTCCAGACAGAAATTGATACATAAGCCCGATAATTTTTCCTTGCAATATTGAACGACTCACCTTAACTGGGGTCATTACAATCTTACCTTCAGAATCTAGCTCCATTTTAAATGGAAGGTTTCTTAAGTTTTGATTTTCACACGCTTCTTGCCATTGCATCTAAGCTCTCCTTCTGAAGTTGTACAGCACAAATAGAGTATACGCGAAAACAAGACCTAACCCCACTCTCTAGACCAGAGGTCAGCAAAATCTACTTCCTCCAAATAAAACTGAAATCAAAATTTATATCACAACTATTTAACTCAAAGAGATAGTTTTCATTGGTAAAATCACCCATTTTTCGATACTTAAAGTCGATTAACTTGTATAGCTTCGCTTTTTTATTCTCAGGATAAACCAGGATGTAATACTTCACTCCTTCTGACTGATAGAGATCAAACTTTAGGATCTCATCCTTTCTTGATGTTGATTTAGATATAACTTCAAATACAATATTTGGTGCTTTTGTTAATTTTTTCTCAGGCTCATAACAAATAACCATAGTATCGGGACGAATAACAGTATCTTCAGCTAACATTACATCCATTTCTATTACTGCATGACACTTGGTACAGTCATCTAACTGCTCATCAAGTTGCCTGAAAATTTTCCCATTAACATATTGATGATCATAAAAAGGTGAAGGTGTCATCGCATAAGGTATTCCTTCTATTAGCTCCCAATCACCGTCCCAACATCGGTAATCTTCAAAGGTATAGCGCTCTTGGTAAGCTAACGACATTTTACTTATTCTCCTTTTGGATAACTGCTGTTGTTCCGATTGAGTATAGCATAACACCAATTACAGCAAAACAAGACCTGCCCCAGTTCTTGCTTGATGCGAAACCCCGTCATGTCTCACAATTTTTAAAAATATTAGCCAGAGAATATT
>JALVDQ010000135.1 GCA_027008885.1 Thiotrichaceae bacterium
AGCAGCGCAGCAATCTGGCATTTATTAGCCTGGAAGCAGAGCAGTTGCGCCCTGTCTTAACTCATTTGCGGGATCTTGAAGGCTTTACTCATCTGGTTTTGCTGACTGCCGTAGACTGGCTTGAAGAGGGTAAATTCCAGTTGACCTATCTGCTCTGCAATCGCCACAAACAGCAGGATATAGGTTTGCGTGTGATGCTGGATCGTGATGTGGCGAGTATGGAAAGTATCCATGATCTTTGGGCTGCGGCGGCAACCTACCAGCGTGAATTACATGAAATGTTTGGCATTGATTTTCCTGGCAGCCCCAGAATAGATGAAGAATTTATTCTCGAAGGATGGAATGATTTACCACCCTACCGGCGTGATTTTGACACGCTTGAATATTCTCAGAAAACCTACAAGGATCGTCCTGGTCGTGAAACCAGAGACCCTGCCGAGTATATGAAACAGCAACTTTATAAGGATGGGGGCTAATATGGTGTACCAGCTGGATCGTAGCCAATATCCACAAAAGAAAGCCGATGGCACACTGGATATTGATCTGGAGTCAGGCAAATACCTGAAGCTTTGGCAAGGACCACAGCATCCGGGTATAACCGGCAATATGTCAATAGAACTCACCGTTTGTGGTGATGAAGTGGTGGATGCCAAAACGCATGTTGGTTATCTGCATCGCGGTTTTGAAAAGCTCATGGAACGCCGTACCTTTATGCAGGTCTTTCCGATAGTCTGTCGCGTCTGCGTACCCGAGCCAGATTTTAATGAATACTGCTATGCTGCCGCCATCGAAGAACTTGCAGGGATTGAGATACCACCACGCGCCAACTGGATTCGTACCCTGATTCTGGAAATGGGGCGCGTCAATAGCTATCTGATGTATCTTGGTGGTCAGGCTGGTGCTTTTGGTCAGGGAATTATCGGACAGTGGACAACTTATGTGCGTGATCTGATGCTGGATCGCTTTGAAGAGCTGACGGGTGCGCGAATTTATCATATGTTTATCCTGCCCGGCGGTGTACGCGCCGATTTGCCAGCCGGCTTTGAAAAACGCATGGAAGAAACCTTGCAGGAATTGGAAAGCACCCTGGTCGATGTAAAAAGAGTGATGTTCCACAATGCTGTTTTTAAAAAGCGTTCCGTTGGTATTGGCTATATTGATCCCGCACTCCTGGACGAATATGGCATAACAGGTCCGAATGCCCGTGCTGCGGGGGTCGCGCGGGATGTGCGTAGTGAACAGCCGTATCTTGTTTACCCGGAACTGGAGCTTGAGGCAATCACAGGCAAAGATTCGGATATTTATACCCGTGCTGAAGTACGTTACCGTGACCTGTTGCAGTCTATTGACCTGATTCGGCAGCTTCTTTCCAAAATGAAGCAGCATCAGGGCAAGGTTATGTCGCAGTTGCCGAATGTCTTGCACTGGAAAATCCCGCCGGGAGAAACCTATATTCGTGGCGAATGTTCGCGTGGTGAATACGGCTATTATGTGGTCACTGATGGCAGTGCCTATCCGCGCCGTATCAATGTACGGGGACCTTCTTATACCCATGCGATAGCACTGTTCGAGAAACTTATTATTAATAACAATATTTCAGATGTTGCCGCCATGCTGGTTTCACTGCATACCTATCCGCCGGAGATTGAAAGATGAGTGTACGTGATGTTTTGTCTCCCTTTAGTGCCTGGAAAAATCTTTTTCGTGATCCGGTCTGCATACCCGACCCCTTAAATGATCGTCCTGGCGCAGAGCGTTATCGTGGTTTTCACCAGAATGACATGGAAAAGTGCATTGGCTGCGGCACCTGTGAAGCCATTTGTCAAAACGCCGCAATCGACATGGTTGCTGTGGATGATATATCCGCTAAGCAGGGGGATTCGGGCTTGCGCCCCAAGATTGACTATGGTCGTTGTTGCTGGTGTGCGCTTTGTGTGGATGTTTGCATGACGGGTTCGCTCAGCATGTCAAATGAGTACAAATGGGTAGAAACTGATCCGGATAAATTCCGCTTTATTCCTGGAGTGGACAAAAAATATTGGGATGAGGCAGAACTGGGCTATCAGCGTGAAAGCCGCAATATGATCCCTGCGGAGCGGGTTGACATGCCTGAACTGAAACCGCAAGAGCGCATTGATTCTTATGCTGAAATAGTCAAGGGCTATGATATTGCCGCTGCCAGACTGGAAGCTGACCGCTGTGTTTCCTGCGGGCTGTGTATCGCAACCTGCCCTACGCACATGTCAATTCCCGATTATATTAAAGCGGTGCGCGATGGTGATTATGAACGTGGTGTTAAACTGCTCTATGAAACCAATCCCTTTTCAGAGGTTTGTGGCAGGGTTTGTAC
Organism: Thiotrichaceae bacterium; assembly: GCA_027008885.1. GTDB lineage: Bacteria > Pseudomonadota > Gammaproteobacteria > Thiotrichales > Thiotrichaceae > Cocleimonas. The sequence continues at coordinate 2,351 of JALVDQ010000135.1, forward strand.
GCATCGCTGTGAAACCTCCTGTGCGGCACGCAATGAAGGAGACCCGATAGCGATACGCTGGTTAAAGCGACACATTATTGAGCAGGTTCCAACAGAAAAAATTCGCACTATTATTGGTGATCCGGCACCCGCAACTGGCAAAAAGGTTGCCATTATTGGTGCAGGTCCTGCGGGACTAACGGCAGCATTTGATCTGGCACGCAAAGGGCATCAGGTCACTGTCTATGAAGCACAGGCTGCTGCTGGCGGCATGACCCGCTATGGTATTCCTGAATATCGTTTGCCCTATGCTGCGCTGGATAATGATATTTCGGTGATTACCTCAATGGGTGTTGAGATTGAATACAATACACGCATTGGTAAAGACATCAGTATGCAAACACTGCAACAGGAAAATGATGCCGTGTTGCTTGCCGTTGGCTTGCAACTGGGGCGTTCTACGCGCATCCCCGGTTCGGATCATCCGCAGGTAAAAAAAGCGGTTGACCTGCTACGCCAGATCGCGGCGGGTGATGAGATCGAGGTGCCGAAAACATTGCTGGTGATTGGTGGCGGTAATGTTGCGATGGATATTGCCCGCAGCATGGCACGTTTGCAGAAACAGCAATATGGAGAGATCAATATCACGCTCACCGCACTGGAAGATTTTGCGCACTTCCTCGCTGATCCTGAAGAAGTAAAAGAGTCGCTGGAAGAGGGAATCAACATACTTGACAGCCGCGGACCTCAATCCTGTGAAATAGATGCAGACAATAAGCTGGTCGGTTTAAAAACCTGGAAAGTTCTGTCGATCTTTGATGAAGAGCACCGCTTTGCCCCCCGTTATGATGAATCGGACGAGCAAATTCATAAAGCAGAAATGATTATTGAAGCAATTGGTCAAATGATGGATGCTGATGTACTGGGTGATGCTTTAACCGAACAGCTTGAATGGCAACGTGGGCGGATTCAGGTCACGGCAGATGGTCGTACCTCGGAAAAATGGCTATGGTCAGCCGGTGATTGTGTCAGGGGACCTGATGTGGTAACTGCCGTAGCTGACGGTCATCGTGTTGCCGCTAGTATTGATGCGGTCATTAATCCTGTTACACACAGCCCTGAGGGAGAATAAGGCATGAGTGAAATTAGTGGAAAAGAGCGTTTACAAGGCAAAACAACCCTGAAAGAAATTCTGCAAGTTGCTATTGAATTTGAGCGCACCGCACGGGATTTCTACACTGACCTGATACCCAGGGTAAAAAAGAATATCCGTTATCTGGTGGAGGAACTCGCAGAAGAAGAACAGGAACACTTTGATTTGTTCTCCGAAATGCTGATTCGCACAGACATTGAAGAGCAACTTAAAAAGGAAATAGAACGCCCTGTTAGTGATCACAAGTTTTCTGACTGTGTCCACCTGCCTGACCTGGGTGAACAACCGAATGACCAGGATATTCTGCAATA
>JALVDQ010000136.1 GCA_027008885.1 Thiotrichaceae bacterium
AAGATTGCGGCAACCAGGCGACAATCTTCGAGATTATATTCTGCCAGCTCCAGTGGTGCCTCATGATATAACCGTCTGATTTCTGCAAGCTTCTCCAGCCCGCTAGTATTAATCAGTTTTTTGCGCCCCAGTAGCTGTTCTGCAACATAATCCAGCGAGTAATTTTCAAATGACCAGAAGGCGCCGCGCAAACAGCTGATGCCATCCAGCACAACACGCCCCGGAATGCGGGCAATGTGCATTTGCCCGCTTTGCCGGGGAGACAGGATCACCGCCTTTTGCTGTTTGTAGTCACCTCTTCCTATATCAAAGGGAATGCCGAGCTGTTTGCATTTTGCCTGCAAAAAATCAAGATCAAAGGCAATAACATTCCAGCCGATAATAACATCAGGATCATACTGCTTGATCCATGCAAAGAAGCTCTGCAAGGTTTCTTTTTCGGTATTGCAGTAGCGAATATTGGCGCTTTCCTGCTTTGTTTTATGCGATACCCATCCCCCCTGTTTTTTATATGTTTTTGCCAGAAACACCTGCTCGCTGTCTGCTGTGGTAACGGCTATGGAATACAGTTGCCCACGCAGGTCTGCGGTTTCAATATCGAGTGAAACCCAACGTAAATCAGGCACATAGGCTGCGCTTTTTATTTGTGGGTTAATAAATTCAAGATAGCCCTTTCGCTGGATTGCCTGCCCTTGTATTTGCAGCGAGGCGCTAATAAAACGCTCCATCAGGTAACGTTCTGTCGGTTTTATTTCTGATTCAAACAAATGTGATTTATCATACGCCAGATGCTCACGAAGCCTGTTAAGATCACGTTGCTGCCTGAAGTACAGCGCATCAACCGCTTTGTTTTGCAGGCTTTTTAATTTGAGTGGTTTGCGTTGCACCGATGCCGGAAGCTTTAACTGATTCTGCTGATGAGTAAAACACACTGCTTTTTGATTTTCGATCAGGATATGCACCGCTCCGGCTTTGCTCGCCACCCAGAAACTCAAGTTAATACCCTGAGCTTGATCGCGCCAGTTGCGAGTCAGGAGAAATCCTTCAAGTTGAGTAAAATCAGAATTTTTGTGCAAACTGTGCATATATCACATTTTAACCCAATTTTTTTGCTAAAATCCGCCTGAAAATTTATATAGAGAATAAAAAAATGAATAAAACAAACAAACTATTATCAAGTGCCATATTTGCCGTTTTATTGGCAAGCTCTGCCTCCAGCGTACAGGCGGATGGTTTTTTCAAGAAGCTTTTCAGCTCTTCTGCGAGTGGCGGAGCTGATTTTAAAACGCTTTTAAGTCATGTCCCTGCGGATACCGCTTACCTGATTGCGAACAAAAAACCCTATCCTGAAGAGATAGTGCAGTTTCATCTGAATCGCAGCAAAGACATTTTGAAAATGTTTTCTGATCTGGAAAAAAGCGAAGATAGCAAAGACCCCAGTGATGCAGACAAGTCTACACCAGGTGCATTTTTTTCGGCGTTATTTAATGACATAGCCGAAAAAATAGGTGATAAGAAAACTGACGAGACCGGTCTTTCTTTAAAAGCAACCTCAATGATTTATGGATTTAACACAATGCCCGTGATGCGCATAACCTTCGCTGACAAGGACAAGCTCATGGCAAGCATAAAACGTGCCGAGAAAAAATCAGATTATCAGGTTAAGCTGGAAAAATGTGGAGACTATGACTGTTTTGTTGATGATGAAAAAGACCAAAGCATCGCTCTGGTATTTCTCAAGGATCACCTCGCCGCTTCGCTTTTTGCCACTAGCGAAAAACAGAAGATGATTGATCACCTAACGGGAAAAACCCAGCCAAAAGCCTCATACAGCACAGATAACTGGGATGCTTTCCTCAAGGAAAATGGTTACAAAGGCTATGGTGACGGCTTTATCAACCTGAAAAAACTGGCGGCAGTGCTAAAACCCAAAGCACTTAAAAGCATGGATGGCAAAGTCGATCCAAAAGAACTGGAAGGTTGCGCCGCAGTGGTAGATGATCATCTTGATAATGTTCCGGAAATTGATTTTGGCACAAAGAACCTTGAGCTAAAGGAAATGAATTATGAAATGGTGGTCAAGACCTCACCTGATGTGAGTAGCGTATTGCAGGGAATAGCAAACGAAACCAATATCGCCAAACGCATCGAAAACCCTGTTTTTGATCTGGGGGTTAATATAAACTTTGCCAGGCTGCGTGACGCACTCACCCAATATTCAAACTTTTTAATCAAGTCAGGTGAAACCCACCACTGTAAAAGCATTAAAGCCAAAGACATTCGCAAAGGCATGGGCGGCATGATGATGGCAATGAATATGGGGCTGACCCAATTCAAATCATTATATGCCTCCCTGAGTGATATTCAATTTGACGAAAAAATGTCGCCGAAAAAAGTCGATGCCTATATTTCAATCGGCACAGACGACCCCGCAGGTCTGATAGGCATGGTGGGAATGTTTAGCCCCAAACTCATGGGCTTCAAGGTACCTGCGGATGGCTCAGCGGTTAAACTGCCAAAAGATGCCATTCCCAGCAAAGGACAACCTGTTCCTGATATTTTTCTGAGTCGCACCGCCAAAAGCCTGAACATAATGGTCGGAAATGACAAGCCCGCGCTAAAAGACAATAAAAGCAGCAAGCCTGAAATCATTTCAGTTGCTGTAGATGGCAAGCGCTATTACAAAATCTTGTCGAAGCTCATGAAAGTCCTGCCAAAGCCACCCCAGGACGAACACGCCAAAGATGTAGATGTTGCCAAAATGATGGATGACATGAGTGACGTTATGGGCAATATAGAAGAAACATTCAGCGCAGATAAACGCGGTCTGGTTGTTGATTACCGTATCACTTATTAAAATGTCGATAATATGGGAGCAGGAGCGCGGCACTTATTGAATTACGCTGCGCTAATCCAGCCATCAATAATATGACGCCAGCCGTTTTAGCAGCAAAGAAAGCAGGTATTGATTTTAACTTACATGAATACCCGCATGATGCTAATGCCTCTTCCTATGGAGAAGAGGCGGCGGCGTTACTGAATCTCAACCCGTCTCAGGTTTTTAAAACGCTTTTGCTTGAAAGCAATGAAAAAAAACTTGCAGTTGCGATTCTTCCCGTCGATAAAAAACTTAGCCTGAAAGCGGCAGCCAGGGCACTTGATGTAAAGAAAACCAGCATGGCAAATCCGTCTGATGCTGAAAAAAGCACGGGTTATGTACTGGGCGGTATTAGTCCATTAGGACAAAAAAAGCGTTTACCTTTCGTTATAGATTGCAGTGCCAATGATTTCGCAAGCATCTATGTAAGTGCAGGTCGTCGAGGTCTGGAAATAGAACTAAGCCCGACTGACCTAATCACACTCTGTCACGCCAGGGTCTCTAGAATTACACTTTAAGTTTTGTAGGTTAGCCTTAGCGTAACCCGACAAAATAGTGGCACAATGCTGGATTACACTACTACAGAAACCGTAAAGGTAGGGTTGGTGCAGCTTTGCGAAACCAACCATAATCGTGGCTAAATCTGGTTGCTTGCGTAAACTTAACCAACCCTGCAAATGTTCTGTTCTCTGTCATCAGCCTTCTGTCCTCTGATAACCCATCCCCCCTGTTTTTTACATATTTTTGCATAGCCGCCTGTGTTGATGAACGAAACACGGAAGTTTTAAAATCAAGGCAGGCTTTGCACATCTAAAAAGGTGTATAATTAAACCGCTAACAGGAGGAGATCAATTATGCAAATAGCGATAGAACTTCCCAATGA
>JALVDQ010000137.1 GCA_027008885.1 Thiotrichaceae bacterium
ATTTGATTTTTGAGTTTATGCTCAATCAGATACGCTTAAAACAGGGCTTTAGCAAGGAACTGTTTGAACAAAGAACCTTTCTTGATTTTGCCAGTATTCAGCCCGAAATAGAGCGCTTGATTGAAATCGGATTAATCAAAAAAAACGCTCAATATTATCGAACGACGGATAAAGGCTGGGCTTTTATCAACAGTATTGTTGAACAGTTTTTATAAATAATGGATATTAATGAATCCCATGCCATTGTTTTCAGCCTGTCCGGGAAGCAGAAATATAGCGGTAAGGCAGATAATCAGCCTGCCACATATTCTTTTTGATGTATTCTTCCAGTTCCAAATCCGATTTTATCCCCGCAAGCTCCTGGTTTGTGGAGATATTCTCTTTTATAGCAAATGCCAAAACCCGTTTTGTAATGTAAAAACTGACTTCCTGCAAAGCTGAAATTGGTGGATAAACCCTGCCTTTTTGTAAATCATGTTTTGCTGTGTAATCAGCCAGTGCGTAGGAAGATTCGATGATCATTGAGTCTGTGATGGTTTTACATTCACCCAATACCGCGGCAAAACCCAGCCCCGGAAAAATAAAGGCGTTGTTTCCCTGTCCTGTCACATGTGTTTTCCCTGCAAGCGTCACATCCGCAAAGGGGCTGCCCGAGGCGACAATTGCTTCACTTTTTTGGGCGTGACACCAGTTAAAAATATCTTCAGGAAGTGCTTCGACATTGCTGCTTGGATTGGATAATGGAAAGATAATTGGTCGTTTGCTGTTTTCTGCCATAGCTTCAACAAGCTCCCGGGTAAACAGACCGGATACGCCGGTCAGTCCCAGCATGATTGTAGGTTTTGCATACTTTACGACTTCAGCCAGTGAAGGGATTTGTGCTTCAATCTGCCAGTCCTGGTAGCTTTCTTTAAACTGCATCACGGGTTTTTTATAGGCATCCGGGCTAATACCTTTTACCACCAGTCCAAATTCATCCATAATAAACATTTGTTGGCGCGCCTGTTTGCGGCTGAGTCCTTCATGCACCAGTCCATCCTGAATGACTTTGGCAACACCGACACCACCGGCACCCGCGCCGACGACGACAATGCGCTGATCAACAAGCGCTTCGCCCTTGAGTTTGCAGGCACTAAGCAGCCCTGCCAGAATCACCGCTCCAGTTCCCTGAATATCATCGTTGAAACTGGGGATGCGTTTGCGGTAGCGTTCCAGTACCGCGAAGGATACATCCTTTGCAAAGTCCTCCCACTGGATTATGGCTTTGGGCCAGCGTTTTTCGACTGCATCAACGAATTTGTCAATAACATTGAAATAGGCAGCACCTGTCAGGCGTTTTTTCTGGATACCCAAATAAGCCGGGTCTTCAAGCAAATCCTGTCGGTCTGTGCCAACATCAAGATTGACTGCGAGTGTCTTAAACGGGCTTAAACCACCGCCTGCTGTATACAGTGAGAGTTTGCCGATACTGATTGCGAGACCGCCATGCCCCTGATCACCTATGCCCAGAATTGCCGAAGAATCGGTAGCAACAATCATGCGTACATCATTCCAGGGGTAGTTTTCAACAATGCTGTGAGCACGTTGAATATTCTCTTCGGTGAAAGTCAGACCTCGCGGGGAGCGGTATAAAGCACTGTATTGCTGCACTGCCTTGCCAACGGTTGGGGTATAGATAACAGGCATCATTTCTTCAATATGTGCTGCAAGGAGCGCATAGAAAAGAACTTCATTTCTTTCCTGTACGGCGCGCAGAAACTGATATTTGTCGATATCGGATGCCTGCTCGGAAAACCCTCTGTAAAGGCGCTTAAGCTGTTCTTCAAGCGTAACTACACGGGGTGGCAGCATACCTTCAAAGCCGAGTTCAATGCGTTCTGCTTGTGAAAAGGCAGTGCCTTTGTTCAAGGCAGGCAAGCGCAAGAGCTGAACCCCCTTGCAATAGACCTCAAGGTATTTTTGCTTGTTCTGATCTGTTTTCTGGTCAAAGAAAGGGCTAAGAGGGATATGTTTAGTTGTTGTTGAAGCAGTTGTTGAAGTTGTCATTAGATTTTTCTTGAAGTTTTTTCCTGATCCGGTACTGGTGTAAAAGTGGTTCGGTATAACCGTTTGGCTGTTCGCGCCCCTGCAAAACCAGAGCCAGCCCCGCCTGAAAAGCAATGCCGTTATAATCTGGAGCCATTGGCGTATAGCAAGGGTCGTGCCGGTTTTGCTGATCTACCAGAAGTGCCATTTTTTTAAAGGATGCAATAATCTGTTCCTCGCTACAGATATTGTGATGCAACCAGTTTGCGAGAATTTGACTGGAAATCCTCAGGGTAGCGCGATCTTTCATCAGCGCGACATGATGTGTATCCGGTACCTTGGAGCAGCCAATACCCTGGTCAATCCAGCGTACCACATAGCCCAGAATACTCTGCGCATTATTTTCGATGCAGCTTGCAATATGCGCAGCCCGCTTGAAATCGGTTTTATCGGTATTTTTTGCCAGTGGTATAGTCAAAATATCATCAAGACTGGCTCTTTTGCGTTTTGCCAGTTTCTTCTGAACTTGCCTGACATTGACTTTATGATAGTGAATGGCGTGTAAGGTCGCTGCCGTTGGAGATGGAACCCAGGCACAATTAGCACCCGCCAAAGGGTGCTGAATTTTTTGTTCGAGCATGTCCTTCATTAAATCAGGCATTGCCCACATGCCCTTGCCAATTTGAGCCTTGCCCTGTAAGCCACACGCCAGTCCAATATCGACATTTGAGTCTTCATAGGCTTGCATCCAGGGCTGCTTTTTTTGTTCTTCCTTGCCCACAAAAGCGCCTGCCTGCATGCTGCTATGAATTTCATCGCCGGTGCGATCAAGAAATCCGGTATTAATAAAAATCAGGCGTTCCTTTGCCTGCCTGATGCATTCTTTAAGGTTGACTGTGGTACGACGCTCTTCGTCCATAATACCTAGTTTGAGCGTGTTTTCAGGCAGGTTTAAGGCGTTTTCAATGGCGGCAAATAAATCAACCGTAAAGCGTACTTCAGCGGGGCCGTGCATCTTCGGTTTCACAATATACATGCTGTTGAAACTGGAGTTTTTATAAGGGCTATTACCCAGATAATCATGCAAAAATATCGTTGCCGTCAAGATGCCATCCATGATTCCTTCAGGGATGGCTTCGCCCTTGTAAAGAATTGCGTCCATTGTCATCAGGTGTCCGACATTGCGTACCAACATCAGGCTTCTGCCTTTGAGTGAAAAAGGTTTGCCTTCCGGGGTAAGATATTCACGATCAGGATTTAAGCGACGGGATATGCTTCTGCCATGTTTCTCAAAGGTGTCTTCGAGATCACCTTTCATTAAACCCAGCCAGTTACGATAGACCTGAATTTTGTCTTCCGCATCAACACAGGCAACTGAATCCTCACAGTCCTGAATGGTACTTATGGCAGCTTCAAGAATAATGTCCTTGAGTCCGCTCAAGGAAGTTCTGCCAATTGGACTACAGGGGTCTATCTGTATTTCAAAGTGAAGTTGATTGTTCCTGAACAACAGACAACTGATATCGCCTCTTTTGGCATAACCCACAAAAGAATCCGGATATTTTAATTCGGCAATATGTCCATTATCCAGATAGACCTGTAACAATTTGAGTTTTTTGGAATTAATGACGCTATCAGTCAGGGTGTAGGCTGATACCATTGTATGGCTGCCTTCGGTGAGGGGCAGGGCAGAATCCAGAAATTCCATACCCAGTCTAATGACTTTTTTGCCTCTCTCAGGATTAAATTCAGAACCTTTTGCGGTAAGACCTTCATCAGGGATAATATCGGTACCATAAAAAGCATCAAAAAGACTTCCCCAGCGGGCATTCGTCGCATTTAATGAAAAACGCGCATTATCTATTGGTACCACAAGCTGAGGACCTGCTATCAGATTGATTTCAGGATCAATATTTTCTGTAGTGATTTTAAAGTCTGCACCTTCTTCAAGCAGATAACCAATTTTTTTGAGAAATTTCTTGTATGATGAGAGTGAAAAATCAGGGTTTTCGATGTGCCAGCGATCAAGTTGTTTTTGTAATTTGTCCCTGGTTGCCAGCAGCTCTTTATTGCGGGGTATAAAAGCCTCCAGGATTGACTGGAAGCTGTTCCAGAAGGATGTTTCCTCAATACCGCTATCGGGTAGTATTTCCTCTCGAACAAGTCTGTACAGACCCGGATCAATTTCCAGATTATCGTGTGTTACCCTAGCTGTCATTATGTCATTGCCCTGTTATATTGTCAGGAGCCTGTCCGGGAATAGCCAAAAATATGATTTTTAACAATTTAGCAAAATTAAGTTATTTGTTTTCAATGACTTAAAAAATTGAATTTTTTGGGAAATTGCTGATTTCTTAGTTCTCGGACAGGCTCCCAGCTTAAGCGTAGGATATTTATGTTAATCTGCAAGAATTATTCAATATTTTAATAATAAATTTTGAGAGAATTTATCTTTGAGGTGTTTTGTTTTGGGTGCTTAATCCTGCGTAACAACTGCTGGTTTATTGTTACGCCGTTTCTGATTTATCGTAGTAACATCAGGCTTTGAGCAGTTTTTTATACTCAGCTTTATATTGATCAGCCATAACCTCCAATGAAAAATTTTCCTTGGTATACTGCTTTGCCCGCTTGCCCATTTTGACCCTTTCCTCTTCTGAATCGAGTAAAATTTCGAGTCCTTTAACAAGCTCAGCCTCATTTTCTCCTACAAAGCCTGTTTTGCCGTGCTGAACCACTTCATCATTGCCTGGTATTTTGGTCACTACCGCAGGGATCCCTGATGCCTGGGCTTCCAGCAGGGCAAGAGAAAGTCCTTCGTAAGCAGAGGTTTGAAAGAAAATATCAAGTTCAGGAACCCGTTTTAAAACTTCGTCCCTGTCCAGCATTCCGGTCACCTCAACCCCTGCTGATGCAAGATTATCAACATCCTGTTTTTCTCCCCCACCAATCCAGATAAAGTCAACATCATCTCTTTTTGCATTAATTTTTCTGGCAATATCAGCAAACACCCAGGGAGCTTTCTGCAATGAAATTCGTCCTGAAACCCCCACTTTGATTTTTTTATTTTTAACTGAATAATCTTTCTCTTTAAGCTGGGAAATATCAATCCCATTACTGATGCGTATCAAACGCCTGGTGTTTCCAAATGTGATTTCTTTCAGGATTATTTCATATTCTTCCTTGCCACAGGCAACGATTGTGCCTCCCAGCCAGTATCCAACGTGTTCTAAATACTTGTATAGTTTTCTTTTAAAAGGCTGTTTGATTAAAGGATAGTGGATAGCATGTGAGGTATATAGCAACTGCTTGTTTCTTCCCAACAGAAAACCGGCAGCCCGCGCAAGAAATCCGCCTTTTGAAGAATGGGTATGGATAATATCCGGATTCAGACGTTTAATGTTTTTTACTAAACCGATGAGTGCCTTGAAATCAGTTATAAAGTCTATTTCACGACTCATTTGCACATGAATCAATTTTACTCTGGGATCAAAAAGACTTCGCCAGTTCTCTGGAGTATGTTTGCGTATTGAGTGCAATACAGTTACTTGATAGCCATCAGCCACAAGGCGATTAGCCATATCGACGACCCAGATAAACACTCCATGTTCCATGGGTTCAATGACATGTACGATATGCATATTTTTTACTCTAGTTATTATTCCAAATATTCTTTACAACAGTTTTTACCCCACAATAATAATTCAATATTTTTAGTTGCAGTGCTTTGGCGCAGCGAAAAACAAATATCCTGAATGCCTGGGTAGACCAACGCAAACGGTACATACTTTCATAGTCGGCAGCATACTGGGTTCTTTTGTAGGAATCTGGAGAATCCGTATACATAAAATCAAAAGTCCTGTTTTTTTCAACGGCTGCGCCAATTTCTTTGCAAACCAGCAAAAATAATGGTGAATAGCGGTTAGCAAATTTTGCATAAAAACCACTTTGATAATAATGAACTTGCCCTTTATCGCTAAAAATATAATACGATGCCAAAGGCTCACCATTTAATGTTAGTGTTTTAATTGATGTTTTATTAAGTGGTAACAGGCGCTCAATGACTTTCCTGTGAAAAGCCATAAAATTCTTTGAATCAAAGACACAGTGATCAACTTTTTTCCGCCAGCGGGAACAATGCATTTCTGCTAACTGCTCCAGGACTGGATCAATATCATCCAGACTACTCATACTTTCTATGGATACCTCGCCATCACGTTCCAGAAGGCGGTTTTTCTTGGCATACGTTTTACGCCAGCGTCTTGACATTTTTTGCGTATAGGCTTCAAAATCACTGATGTTGGAAATACTGAACCTGACGCCATACTCGGTTTTTTGACGGGTGATAGCTGCCTGTTCGGTATCAAAGCATTGCAGAATAAGCGCATCTTTGAGTAAATATTCAAAGTCAGCAAAACTCCAGTCTTTTTTATGTGCCGTCAGATATTCTGAGACTGCTTTAACTACATCAGTCTCAAATCCGGGGGCAACAACAAGATCCAGATATTGACTCACTATCCGGTCATCTCTCAACTCGCCCAAACCAATAAAACTCAGAGTCTTGCCCTGAATAATATATTGTGGAAATGTTTTTTCTATTTGAAAGGGAGCAATACCAACCAGCTTGTCAAAATAATAAAAACAGATAATAAAAAGCTGCCGTTGCCCCTGGGTTCTGAAAATTTCCCACCAGCTAAACATCCATTCCCAACTGGAAAACAGGGTACTGCGCTGGCAACTCTCATAGAGTTCATTCCACTGCTCTCGCAATAACCGGAAATCATCAATCGAGCTAATTAATACCGGTTTTAGTTCTATGGCGGAATCTGACTCATGGCGCAATCTATTCTCGTGAAAAAGTTTATTGTTTTTACTGCTTTTATAATTTAATAAACTTGTTTTACGATTTTTTTGGGTATCTGATTCCAGCTTGCGAAGCAAAAATGAGTTTTCATCCACGTAACTATCCTTTAAAGCAGTACGCATAACTGCAGATTTTTTTGTATTGTGCTGTTGTAAATTCAAAGTCAATGTCTTGAATATCTAAATTTTATGGATTATTTGTATTATTTTGTTGCATTTATATTTGAAGACCTTGATAACCCGAACTTAATAACGACAGCTCAAGGCAAGGCGTAAATACGCAGAATTAAAAAATATAATAAGATTGTACACCAGTTAAATTATTTTATAACCTTTTCCTGACAAAAGGAGGCACCCGCGAGAGCAAAATTCTTCTGCATATTGACACTAATACCTGGAGAAGCAATAACCCTGATATTATTTGATTCCAACTGGCGAATGGCATTTCCCAATTCTATTTCACGCTTATCCTGTCCTTCAATTTTCTTTATCCAGTCTGAAGACAAACAGACATAGTCTGGTCTGACAAGTTTCAATAATTTTAGTAACTTGCCTGAAATCTGATAATCTTTCAGTGCAATTTTACAATGATGTAATTTGCTCATTTTGGAAAATTCGATCGCCGCGGATTTTTGCTCTGCATTTAACTTCGATGGCAATATAAAAACAAGGCGGGAAGCCTTGCCACCCAGTTTTGCCACTTCGGAAAAAAACCATTGAGTAAAATCTTCATCTGAAATTGACTCAATATCAATTACAACTAACAGGTATCTGTTTAAACGGGTGTTCTTTTTTAATGAATCAAACAATTTGCTTAATTTAACTTTATCCCAGAATACTTTTTGTTGTTTTTTGCTTGAATCTGTGTGCGACCTAAAAAGCAGATTTTCAATAGCCTTTTTTTGTTCTGCATCAATAGAAAAAGAAAGTAAAAAATGATCATCTATCTGTTCATTTTTTTTCAGCAAAGTTAGTTTTTTAGCTGACAATGTCGCTTCTTTTCTTTTCAGAATATCCTGGATAATGACAGAAGAATCTATTTTGGAAGCATTATCCTGTTTTTTTTCATCAAGAACAGCAAAAGGATTGGGAAGATTATCAATTGTTTCATCTTTATTGATATTTCCATGATCAATATTTGTTTTTGATTCTGTTTGAGCAATTTGCCCAACGGCTTCCCGAGTAACATCCTTTTCAAGCGAACTAACCCAGAGCTGCAAACATTTATTCCCCTTAAATACGGATGGAATGAGGTGAATATTGGCACGAAAAACAGCACCGTTTGTTTTCTTCATTGAAATTATCAACGAATAATTTATATCATTATGCTTTAACTGTTTTTCCAGAAAGCGGATAAAAAGAGGATGCTCCTTCTCTTCGATCAGGTCTTTTATGGATATACTTCTTAACTCTTCTATGGATTTTGCATTAAACATTTTCAGGTAAGAAGCATTTGCATAAAGATGCAAGTCTCTTGTGATATAGGCAATTGCTTCATGGCTGGACTCTACCAGCCATTGGCAGCGTTTTTCCGATACCCCCAACAAACGTTTACAGCGTCTAAACTCATCTTTAAATTGAACAGTCTGAAGCAGACACTGGAGAAAGAGTCTGGTATTTGCACTATCGTCGTTCAGATACAGGACTGAAACATTGTTATTTATCAGTTTATGGTAAGATTTACTTGAAGATGTTCCTTTTTTTCCGCTAATAACGATAACAATAAGTGCGTCAGGCGCATTCTGCCAAACCAGATCTGAGAGGACATCTACAGGAAAACGAACTTTTTCAGAGATAAAAACAATGCCTGCCCCGCTCATTTTTCTTAAGGCATAGCTTATTTGTTTTTTTTCTGTATCTACCAGCTTAAACTGAAGATTTTTTCCAGGCTTGTGTAATTCATGTAAATACTTGACTAAATCAGTATAGAGAGTTGCACTCTTTCCGAGAAACAAGCATTGTATATCCGTTTTTTTCATGGATAAGACAATACGTTAGCATGAAATAATTCTCAGTCTTTAACCGACTATTGAGAAAAAACACAAGACAGGGGGTTTAAAAACTCATCAAGTTAAAGAAATCCTGATCAAGTTTTTATCTTAAAGAAATTCCCAGACATCATCAAACATTTCCAGACTGCCTTCCGCCACGGCTTCTTCATCACGCTTTTCAAAGCTGCAATAGGCAAAACTGCCCACTGTATCATCAATTGCATTAATCGTGATTTGTTGCTGGCGTGATCCCAGTGTAATGGTCAGCTCATCATCGACCCGAAAAATAAAGCCGGGGAAAATAAGATTGGCAGTTTCCCTTGAACCTTCAACAGACGGAAGCATAATGCCTTCCACAGGCAATTTTTGTGTGATTTCACGATTTTTGATCTTCTCAACCTGAACCACCATGCCCTGCAAGGATAATATTTCCAGACCGATGCGCAATCCTATATCCCGGTAGGCATCCATCCAGCGAATCACAGCAATTTGCCATTGACCTGCCTCATCTTTCGGATCCTGCACAGCGACCAGCTCACCAACCCGTGCGGTACTTGCTTCGGGTGTTACCTGTCTTAATCCATAGCCCCCCGAACTGCCATTTTCAAATTGCCAGGAATGCAATTTGACATCCCGATCCTCTGCCAGTGCATCAATATCAATTTCAGCCCAGGGACTAGAAACAGCGTCACCCGCCGCCAGTGCCTCATAAATATTGTCATCTTCCACATCCTGATTGATCTGCTCGCTAAAGGAATCGGCGGTGTTCTCACGAATAATCTCAATCACATCCACCATGCGGATAGCAAGCAAGCCCTTCTCTTCTCGTGGAAAACGCTTATAACGACGATTCCGAATCGTAGTCAAGACATAAGCGAGACGTTTTGCCAGACTATGCGTTAGCATGGACCATTTGTTATGCGTTCCCAGCCCGGTATACTCACTCAGGGTGACAAACTCATCCAGCGCATGAATAACCTTTGACATATCAAATATACGGCTTGTTGCCGAACTTACCACATCACTCACAGGCATTAGCGTTGCGGGTTCATCCGTATTCATCAAGGCAATATGCGCGTATTTACTGTTAATTTCATTGGGATCATCAATGATTGAAACATCTTTAAGGCAAAGCCTGAAGAAATCCCTGACCTTGATTATTTCTCCCTGTCGCAGGGTGTTTGGAGCAGACAAGGCAATAAGATTAATCAGTTTGTACTGATCTTCGATGGTAAACTTTTCGCCATTAATATCGTCTTTGGTCGGCATAACAATATTGTGAACATCATTTTCACATGCGAGCAAATATAAATGATGAATATCTTGCCACTGCGAGCGATCAGACTTGGCATAAACCTCATAGCCATTAATCAGAACCTGAGCCATATAGGTAACAGCCCGACCAATGGACAATAATAATTTCTTTTTTGAGACTGAATTTTTGGTCAGCATCTCAAGTGCTGCCAACTGGTAGGAGCCTGCGGTTTCCATTAATAACGCTTTTTTCAGGTCAAAAATTTTCTGGCTGCGTTCTGGCAAGGGAAAAGAACGGCTTAAAAAATGTCGATCAAGATTCTCAAGCACCATTTTTACATAAGGCAGAATAACTTCAGTGACTTCTATCCTGGTTTGTGGTGGCACAGTTTCATGGTTCAGGTTTAACAGCCCGGCATAAAGTCGCCTGGTGGTTTCTCCCATATCGGTTAAAGGCAACGATGAAACCCATGATTTGGCTTTTGCGGGTGTGCGCAGATCTACCGGAGCTTCCATTTTTTTGGCAGGAATGGATTTTTCTGCGTCTTGGCTGTTAAGTTGTTTTTTATTGGTATCTTTTTTGGAAAACATTTGCAGACTCATGGACTGACCCTAGATTATTATAATTATTATGACAGGTTCTAAATAATAACATTTTAAAAAGGATTATACGATAGCCTGCTTACACCGTTCGCCGGAAATTTCTTCAACAAATTTGGGAACAAGATAACCTGAGAGTCGCTCCTTTAATTTCTGATACAAGCCGATTGCCTCTTCCCTGTCCACTTCAAAATGGCTTGCTCCGTGCACGCGATCCAGTTGATGCAGATAGTAGGGCAAGACCCCACACTGAAACAATTGCTGGCTCAGTCTCTCCAGCGTTGCCACATTATCATTCACCCCTTTTAGCAGCACCGATTGATTTAGCAGGGTAAAATCAGCCATGCGCAGTGTCTGTAATGAAGCAGCAACAACAGCATCCAGCTCATTCGCATGATTTGCATGAATAACCATCACTTTTGCCACAGGCAGGGCAGATACCCAGGATAAAAATGCCGAATTTATGCGCTCAGGCAAAAACAAAGGAATCCGCGTATGAAACCGCAAGGTCTTGACATGCGCGATGCTTGCCAGTTCTTCACATAAACCTTGCAGGCGCGCATCAGATAACATGAGTGGATCACCACCACTTAAAATCACCTCATAGATACTCTCATCCGCCCTGATTTGCTCCAGACTTTGTTGCCAGTCTGCTTGCCTGAAGAAAGAATCAGCATAGGGAAAATGCCTGCGGAAACAATAGCGACAATGCACCGCACACGCCCCCGTTGTAATCAGCAACACCCTGCCCGGGTATTTATGCAAAATGCCCGGAGCAACTTCTGCAGCAAGATCACCAACCGGATCAGTTACAAAGCCAGAAACATTATGCTCCTCTTTTATTTGAGGCAAAACCTGTTGCAGCAGGGGATCATTCCAGTCACCCTTTCGCATTTTATTGACATAAGACAATGGAACCAGCAGCTTGAATTTATCAGGAAAAGTCAATCGCTTGCGGTATACAGACTGATCCAGATCAAGCAAGCGCAATAATTCCAGAGGATCGCGAATCGCCCCGGATAAAGACTTTTGCCACTCAGTCCGAGATTCATCTTTATATTTATGGCTAATTGCAGTTATCATAGACGGCTAATTTTTCAAGTTTCAAGGAGTGCTCAATGGCGAGCTATAGTACCAGTGAATTTAAAAGCGGGCTCAAATTTATTATGGACGGTGATCCATATACGATTGTCGAAAACGAATTTGTTAAGCCCGGCAAGGGGCAGGCATTCAATCGTGTCAAAATTCGCAACCTGAAAACCGGACGGGTTATTGACAAAACCTGGAAGTCAGGCGAAAAAGTTGAAGCCGCCGATGTTATGGAAGTGGATATGGAATACCTCTATGAAGATGGCGAGTTCTGGCACTTTATGGAACCCACCACCTTTGAACAACACGCCGCACCAGAAGCAGCCGTGGAAGATGTAAAACACTGGCTCAAGCCGCAGGAAAAATACATCGTCACACTATGGAATGGTGTTCCCTTAAGCGTCACGCCGCCCAATTTTATCGAACTTAAAATCACAGAATGTGAACCCGGCATTCAGGGAAACACCGCACAAGGCGCAACCAAGCCAGCCACGGTTGAGACAGGCGCGCAAATCAAGGTACCACTTTTTGTGGAAGAAGGCGAAACCGTCAGGATAGACACGCGCACAGGTGAATATCTGTCGCGTGCCAAAGACAGTTAAAAATATATAAAAAACAGGGGGGATGGGTGTGTCAGAGGACAGAAGACAGAGGGCAGAGTCTTGTAGGGTTAGCCCAAGCGTAATCCAACAAAATCGTGGCATCATGTCGGGTTACGCTATCGCTAACCCGACCTACGCATTAGGAAAATCAAAAGCTTAACCCATCCCCCCCTTTTTTTATACTTTTTACACAGCAACAGACACAACAAGAATGAAGTGGCAAGCACACACAAGCCATCAAATACGCCAGCAACGCGCCAAAATGCTTGCCGATATCCGTGCCTTTTTTCAGCAGCGCAAGGTGCTCGAGGTCGAAACTCCTGCGCTCTCCCAGGCGGGCAATACTGATCCGTTTATCGAATCCTTTCAATCAGATCACAGGTATCTGCACACCTCGCCTGAATATCCCATGAAACGCCTGCTGGCATCAGGTAGTGGTGATATTTACCAGATCTGCAAAGTCTGGCGAAAAGAACAGGCAGGTCGTTATCATAACCCTGAGTTTACCCTGCTGGAATGGTACCGGGTGGGTTTTAA
>JALVDQ010000138.1 GCA_027008885.1 Thiotrichaceae bacterium
AAGACCCAAAGTCCCACGCAAGACAGGTGCCGGTAGGAAAATATACTGTTAACTGTTCTTATAATGCATTCAAGAAGAAAGATATTCCGGTAGAGGTTAAAGCCGGGGAGATGACTCATGTGGATGTGGTGTTCCCGGCGTTTTTCCTGCAATCAAAATGTACAAATCCCGGCGATAAGGTAAGTTATGAAATTTATGCAAAAAGTGGCGAGTTGGTTTTTGATAAAAGTAGCACTTGCTCCAAAAAACTTAAAGTAACACTTGATGAGGGAGAATATAGTATTGAGGGTAAAGTAAAAGATACAAAAGCAACAACCAAAATAGAAGTGAGTGCCAAAGAGCAACACAATGCAGTTTTGGATTTTACAAAACAAAATCATGAAGAGGAGATAAAGGCTGATACCCCGGCGCAAAACAGTGCTTCTGCACAAAATAGTAACCCGGCATCAGATAGTAGCGAAGGGACAAACAAAAGCGCGACAAAAAGCATAACAATTGGAGACAAGGTTATTAATATCGAGGGCTTGAGCGACGAGCAGCTTAACAAGCTCAAAGATATGCAAAAAATGCTTCAAATGCTTGAAAATCAAAAATAAAGGAGAATAAAATGTTTATGAAAAAAAGAGCAATAGTAGCAATGGCTATAGCACTATCAGGTACATCAATGCTGTTTGCAGACGAGAAGAATTTGCAGAACTATCAAGAAATAAGAATACAGCGCAATCTATCCATGGCGATTATTCAAAAGAGCATGCAAAAGATAAAAGCAAGCGGACTCAAGGCGGTAGTGGATCCAAAGTTTGATTGCAAAAGTATCGGCTACAGCAATAAGGATTTGGCTGCATCAGGAACGATGTATGGCACAAACCGAAAAGATGGCGGCATTAATATTAGCGGTACAGGCGACTTTAAAGCATACACCTATGCACGTTATGAGAAAAATGGAAAAGCATGCCGAGAAAAGAGCTTTACCAAAGCATACGACCCGCAGCGATATGGAAAGCACAGTATCGCCATTCTGTTCCCGTAAAGGAGATTATTATTCAAGTTTCGGAGTTCAAATCTATCGTTACGCAGAGGAACACAGAGATATTCGCAGAGAACTGCAGAGATTGTAAAGGAGGGGAAACAGTTTACGCCTCCTTCGTTTGCACACTTCTTCGTTTGCACACTTCTTCGTTTGCACACTTCTTCGTTTGCACACTAACTCCGTGGTTCTCTGCGAAAAACTCTGCGACTCTCTGCGTTACTTAAACTGAATCACTGGAATCAGTGTTCTATGCTGTTTTTGAACTCCGAAACTTGAGTTATATACGGGAGCAGGCAGATTATTGTTTATACATACCCATCCCCCCCCTTTTTTTACATATTTTTACTATTCATTTAAAGCATGGCAAGCAAACACGAAATTATTGGCGAAGAGTGGAAGCAGCGCGCGCCTGAGCTGGCTGAGTGGGCAATGCAGCACCTGGTCAATCGCAAGGATGTCTGGGGACAGTATTCGGTGTTAACACCGAGTGAGCGAATCCGCGAGGGTCGCAGTTATAAGGCGATGACACTGCCGCGCAAAGATATGCGCGGTGATGATATGGTGACTTTGGACAAGCTTGCCCGGCATTTTGCCAGTCGCCATCATCACAAGCCGCAGATTATCGGGCTTCATGCCAAATCCAAACAGACTACCAGCAAATGGCTGGGAATTGATATTGACTGCCACGACACAGATGCGGTAGCAGCAGAAGATCATGCACGCCGTAATCTTAATGGTGCGCTTAAGTGGTGGCGTGATTTTCAGAAAATGGGCTATGACCCGCTGCTGATTGATTCAAACGGTGCTGGCGGCTATCACCTTTGGGTGCTGTTCAGGGAAGCCGCACCGACCCAGGATGTGTACGCCCTGGCAAAAAGTGTGGTGACGCAATGGGAAAGCAATAATCTTGATGAAGAACCGGAGACTTTTCCCAAAAAGGTGAAGCAAGACAGCCTCGGTGCCTGGTTTCGCTTGCCCGGCTTGCACCATAGCCGCGAGCATTACAGCAAAATCTGGAGTGGCGATGAATGGCTGGATGACCCCTGGCTTGATGGACACGCGGCAATTGATGCCATCCTCAGTGTGGTTCCCGGTCCGCCACCACCAAAGAGTACGGATGTTGATCTGAAACCACGCAAAACCCGTCTGACAACACTAAAAAAATCCAGCAGCAAGAAAGCAAGCGCCCGCAAAAATCGTTTTAAAAGCACCGGCAAAGCGACGATTTGCGTTGATCTCGATGGTGTGCTCGCAGATCGCACTTACACCAAAGGCAAGACCGATATTGGTGAGCCAATTGATGGCGCGGTTGATTTTACGCATGAACTGGCAAAATTTTCCGAGATTCTGATTCTCACCTCACGTTTTTCCGGGCTTAAAACCTCGCAGGAGAAAGAAAAAATGGAAAAAGCCATTCGCAAGTGGCTCGATCGGCATAAATTTAGCTATACTCAAATCTGGACAAAATCTGCCAAGCCCCCTGCACAGGCGTATATTGATGATCACGGCGTCTATTGTTGCCCCGCAAAGGAAGGCATTGGCGCATTTGCCACGGCATTGGCATCGACAAAATATTTATTAAAAATTAAGGCAGAATCCTGATACGGGAAGCCACCATGAACAATTAGCAGACTGAATAATGGCAAGATCACTTACCTTTACATTTGGCAAAACCAGTTTTGACTGCACACTTCACAAGGTTGACCGCAGCAAGCTGTATGGTTCACGCTCTATTGAAACGCTGGATATGGACGGCAATAAATGCACTCTGGCAACCTTGCTGGATGATGGCAAAACACTGCTGCCTTATGGTGGTACGGCTTCTGGCTATATCAACCCCGATGGCGAATGGGTCTGCCGCAAGGATATTAAAGCGGTTGATTTTAATGGTAAACCACTAAAAAAAGTGCCTTCCAGTTTTGATACGGGTATATCGCTGCATGAAAAAGTTACTGTAGAGGAATTTCTTAATCACAGTATTCGTCTGAGCTATGCACTGACAAGCAAGGATGAAGAAAACGGTATGCACAAGGCTTTTATCAAGTCCATGAAAAAAGGTGATATTTATAAAACCAGCTTTAGCTATCGTGGCAGCATCGACCCTGACCCCGCGTTTGTGATGCAGGGCGAGGATGAAACGATCTGGTTGCTTATCGCCTCACGCAATGAAATTGAATTTTCGGCACTGGAACAGGCGGGCGTGATCGCTGCCACCGAGGAGCAGGACGAAGGTGCAGAAAGCAGTGCTGATGAACTTGATTTTGGCATGTTGTAAGGAACGGCGCTAAATAAAACCTGATGGATTTTTAAATGCCAATCAAATACCAGTCAAATACCAATTAAAAATATATTTTGCATCTTTAAATAAAATAGCTGCGTATATTTAAACAAGGCAGAGAATAATAAAATAAACTCTCTGGTTGATAAATATATTAAACTAATTAAATAATATTAAAAGGTATCAAAATGAAAAACATTACAAGTAAATTAGCCGCAGCAACTCTTTTTACATTAGCCCTGGCAAGCCAGTCAGCAATGGCAATGAACGAAGACTCGGGAAGCTATGATTTTCTAAACGGGAAAACTAGCGCAGCAGAAGTATCTCTGCTTACTGTTTCTTATCGCTCAAGTGAAAACATAAGCATATCAGGTACTTCAGAAGGAGGATTTGATTCAGCCTATATTGGTTCAACTCAACCAGCAGCAACAGTAAGCACCAATAACACTGCTGATTATGTTTCAATGCAAGATTCGCTTGGTGATTTATTATCACATACGCAACAGTAAATCCGGTTTCGTATTAAAATATAGCGAATTGCATCCAGATAATAATTAAATCCGTATTAAAATATATAAAAATTTCTTTTTTTAAAATATTAAGCCAGATTATTTTTTAATAATCTGGTTATTTTTTTAATGTTCTTTTATTTAAATGGAATCTTGCTTACTTTAATTGGCTCATTCGTAAAAATACCAGGAGCCTGGTAGTATTGAAAGAAAGTATCCGCATATTCAACAAAAGAATTATCGGTGTGTTTTTTTATCGGCTTAAATACTGCTTCACTTAAATTTAAACCAACGCCAAAAAGAACTTCTCTTCTTTTTTCTTTGTAATATTGCTTTTCACCTTTGGCATAACCCTCTGTATGGTAGCCGAGTTGTAGTTCCAGATATTTCAGGGGAGTGCTTTTAAACTGATTAAAGCCTGCCAGCTTTACTACGAATAAATTGGTATGCCCCGAATAGTCAATGACTGGTCGGTCACTATTATGTTCCGTTGGCTTATAGCTCATTCGCAAATCAAACTTTTTGTCCAGTTGAGGGACTGTATTTCTGAGATAGGACAAGCCAACGCCAAGGCTGTTAAACGCAACATCCTGATATGAAAATCCATAACGTGAAAAGCCGTCAGCTACTTCCAGCCAAAACATGATGCTTGAAGAAAAGAGTGCCGCTTTTTTGGCTGCCGCAGATTTATTATTGGTCTTTTTCATTAACTGTTTGGTAAATATTTCATTAATAAGATATGAACTATACATGTGCCCAAACTTGTCAGCCCCACCCTCTTTTGCGCTATCACCAAGCCAGCCTTCATGAGCAATATTAAATGAACTTTTTGAGCCCCAATTCCAGTCCGAAAAGCCTTCTCGCAATGCCTCTGCTGCGACCAGACCGACCTCCCATTTAATTTTTTCCAGGGCATCTAATGTTGTTAACTTATCAACTGTTTGTTTGTCATGATCCGGTTTTTTGGATGCTTTTTTGTGGTTAGGAGAGGTTTCAATACCCTGTTGATAGAAAAGAGTATTTGCCTGGCAAGTAATAGAGAGCATCAATGCTGAAAAAAGCAGTATTAAAGATTTCATAGAAAACCTGCCATAAACAAATTAATTAGGTGGACGATATTAATCAATCATAATGATCAATGCAATGGAAAACAGGGGAGGATTACTATATAACCCATCCCCCCTGTTTTTTATATATTTTTCAGAAAGCAACCGTAGCCAGGGTTAGCGATAGCGTAATCCAGCACAGTGCCACAATCCTGTCGGGTTACGCTTGGGCTAACCCGAGTTGCGAAGCTGTCTTCTGTCCTCTGTCCTCTGAAACACCCATCCCCCCCTTTTTTTATATATTTTCAGGTGTCAGTGGCGTGAGCTTCCAGATATCCCGATTGTATTCCTGCATGGTGCGGTCGGTAGAGAAAAAGCCACTACAGGCGGTATTCATTATACTCATGCGTATCCATTTCTGCTGATCCTGCCAGGTTTCTGCGACGCGCGCCTGGGTATCAACATAGCTACGAAAATCGGCTAGTGTCATCCAGGGATCAGATGGTTTTAAGAGGCTGTTAATCAGTTCGTCAAAAATGCCTGGTTCAAGTGCGTTAAAATGCCCGGACTGCAACAGGTACATGACATTTTGCAGGTCTTCATCCTGGTCAATATAATCCTGTGGCTGATAATTTGGCAGCAGTTCTTCCACTTCATGCGCCTTTAAGCCAAACAGGAAGAAGTTTTCCTCGCCTACCTGTTCCAGTATTTCAATATTGGCTCCATCATAGGTACCGATGGTGAGTGCGCCATTCATCATAAATTTCATATTGCCGGTGCCGGATGCTTCCTTGCCCGCTGTGGAGATTTGCTCCGACAGGTCTGCGGCGGGTGCGATGATTTCCATCCCGGAAACGCCATAGTTGGGGAAGAAGGCAATTTTCAGGCGGTCACCGATTTCCAGATCATTATTAATGACATCGGCGATATTGTTGATCAGCTTGATAATGCTTTTTGCCAGCACATAGCCAGGTGCTGCCTTGCCACCAACCAGAATACAGCGGTTGACCCAGTTTTCGGTTTTGCCCTGCTTGATGAGGTTATACAGATGCACCATGTGCAGCGCATTGAGTAGCTGGCGTTTGTATTCATGGATACGCTTGACCTGAATATCAAAGAGTGATTGCGGGTTAAAGCTGATGCCGCAGGTTTGGTTGACGAGGTTTGCAAGACGTTGTTTATTGGCTTGCTTGACTGCCTTGAAGTCCTTATGAAATTCGCTGTGAGCGGCTTCGGCAAAGGGTTTGAGCTGCTCAATTTTACTTAGATCAGAAATCCACTGCTCGCCAATTTTGGAACTGATCAGCTTGCTCAGTTCGGGATTGGCATAGGCGATCCAGCGTCTTGGTGTTACGCCATTGGTTTTATTGTTGAATTTCTCTGGCCACAGCTCGCAAAAGTCCCTGAACAAGCCGTCACAGAGCAGTTTTGAGTGCAACTCGGCAACCCCGTTTACCGAAAAACTGGCAACAATTGCAAGATGTGCCATGCGTACCTGTTTATGCTCGCCTTCTTCAATAATCGACAGGCGGCTTTGACGCGCATAGTCACCAGGCCATTTGGCGCGTACCACTTCCATAAAGTGCGCGTTGATTTCGTAGATAATATCCAGCAGGCGCGGCAGCAGTTTTTCAAAAAGGCTCACTGACCATTTTTCAAGTGCTTCAGGAAGGAGTGTATGATTGGTGTATGCCATTGTTTTACAGGTAATTTCCCAGGCATCATTCCAGCCCAGACCTTTTTCATCCATGAGCAGGCGCATCAGTTCGGCAACTGAAATGGTGGGGTGGGTATCATTCATCTGGAATACATTCAGATCAGCAAAGCGTTTGTAATTTTCAATACCTGTGCCTTCGCGCAATTCCCAGCGTCGTAAAATATCCTGCAAGCTGGCTGAGGCAAGAAAATATTGCTGGCGCAGGCGCAATTCCTTGCCGTTTTCGCTGGCATCATTGGGGTAGAGCACCATGGTAATGTGTTCTGCCGAATTTTTTGCAGCAACCGATTCGGTGTAGTCACCAGCATTAAATTCTTCCAGATTGAACTCGTCGGTGGCGGTTGATTTCCACAGGCGCAGTGTGTTTACGGTATGATTTCTAAAGCCTGAAATGGGGACGTCATAAGGCACTGCCATAACATCGTTGGTTTCGACCCAATGTGCTTTGAGATTGCCTTCTATGTCGGTGTAAAATTCGGTTCTGCCGCCAAAATGGATGCGCTGGGTGTATTCAGGACGGCGCATTTCCCAGGGGTTGCGATCGCGCAGCCAGTGATCCGGCTCTTCATCCTGGTAGCCATTGATGATGAGTTGCCGGAACATGCCGTATTCATAGCGCAAACCATAGCCGACCACCGGCAGGTTGAGGGTCGCGCAACTGTCCATAAAACAGGCGGCGAGACGCCCCAGACCACCATTGCCAAGCCCCGCATCCGGCTCAATGTCTTCAATGTTTTCAAGCTCGACACAATAGTTGTGCATGGCTTCGCGCATATTCTCCCTGAGGTCAAGATTCAGCAGATGATTACCCAGGGCGCGCCCCATCAGAAACTCCAGCGACAGGTAATAAGCCTGTTTTACGCCTTTCTGTTCCTGCTGCTGGCGGGTGCGATGCCAGTCCACAATGACGCGATCACGCAGTGTTTTGGAGACGGCTTCATAAAGATAAAAACAGGAGCAACCGTGATGCCGCCCCAGATGATAGATCAGATAGCGTTCAAAACTTTTGCTGAGTGCCTGCGGATCACCCGGCAGGGCAGGGATTTCATCTGGCAGGCAGGTTTCCATGGTAAGCGCCTCGGGCGTGTGGAGCATGGAACCTGTTTCTCTGGGGGTACACTTCATTCGTCAATTCCTGTTTCTGCGTTTTTATACAGTGCAAGATATTCCTGGGCGCTTTTTTCCCAGCCAAAATCCTGCTGCATGGCGTTTAATTGTAATTGATTCCAGTGTTCTTTTTGAGTAAATATTTTTAAGGCTTGCATAATTGTTTTCAGGAGTTCGCTGGCGCGCGCCTGATCAAATACAAAGCCTGTGGATGATTTGTTCAGTTTGCCATTTTCAATGCTTGCGTTCACCACCGTATCTGCCAGACCGCCGGTGCGGTGCACAATCGGTATGGTGCCATAGCGCAAACTGTAAAGCTGGTTTAGACCACAAGGCTCAAAACGTGATGGCATCAGAAAAATATCGCTACCCGCTTCCAGCAGATGTGCCTTTTCTTCTGAATAGCCAATAAAAACCATCACCCGTTGAGGATGCTGTTCGCTGAGTTTTAGCAACTGTGCTTCAAAATGTGGATGCCCCGTACCGATAAACACAAAATTGGCATCGGTGATTTTTAGCAGTAGCGGAATTGTCTCCAGCACCATATCCAGACCCTTTTGTTCGACCAGACGACTGACCATGCCCAGCAGGGGGGCTTTGAGCATGTCCTTGCTGACGCTAACGCCATACGATTCGAGCAGTGCCATTTTGTTTTTGAATTTGCCGGGCTGAATCTGTTCGGCAGAAAAGGGCGCGGCAATGTAAGGATCAGTTTGCGGATTCCAGACATCCCGGTCAATCCCGTTCAGAATGCCCTTGAGCTTGTAACTGCGGGATGCCAGCACGCCTTCCAGTCCATAGCCAAAGGCAGGTGTGCAAATCTCTTTGGCGTAGGTCGGGCTGACGGTGGTAATCATGTCAGAATAGATCATGCCTGCCTTGAGCATGGAAAAATTGCCATAAAACTCAACGCCTTCCGGTGACCACCAGTCTGATGGCAAATGCAGCTGATTAAACACTTCATGCGAAAAATTACCGCCATACGCCATATTATGAATCGTGAAAATACGCCGGGGGCGTTCGATTTCATTGTCGAGAAAGGCTGAAACCATGCCGGTTTGCCAGTCATTGCTGTGTACCACATCGGCTTTCCAGCCAGTTTTCAGATCATCCATTGCCAGACGTGCAACCGCTTCTGAGAACAGCGTATAACGCTCGGCATTGTCTGCCCAGTCGTAGCCCTCGGGGTGCGCATAAGGATTGCCAGGACGGTCAAACAGCGTTTGCTCGTCAACCAGCCAGATGGGCATGGCGAACTGCGGATGATTCGCTTGCAGCACCCTTACGCTGTGCTTTTTGCCAGCTATCGCAAGCGACAGCCAGCCGAGAATTTTAAAGGATGATAGCTGCTTCAGAACCTCCTGATAGGCAGGCAGCACAATGCGTACATCCTCGCCCAGATGCTGGAGTGCGTGAGGCAGGCTATAGGCAATATCCCCCAGACCGCCCGTTTTGATTAAAGGCCAGACTTCACTGCTGGCAAAGAGTATTTTCATATTGATTTCTTGCTTGTTACTTGATTGTTTCTTGATAATAGCCCTGGTTGCACATGCAGATTAGCGCAGCGTAATCCAACATGGTGTAACGATTTTGTCCCCGTATTCCGCGGGGCTGCATACGGGCTACGATGCTGCGTTTTGCATACTCAACACAGGCTTAATTCGTAGGTTGGATTAGCGCAGCGTAATCCAACATAGTGCCACGATTTTGTCGGATTACGCTAAGGCTAATCCGACCTACAAAGCTGTCTTCTGTCTTCTGTCCTCTGATACACCCATCCCCCCCTTTTTTTACTATTTTTGTAACTACTCCTGCTTCTTCAGTTTTAGAAACAAGGCGCCCAGTGGTGGCAAGTTCAGGCTAATGGACTGTTCAAATCCAGACCAGGGCTTTGCTTCACTTTGAATAAGCGCACTATTGCCCACATTGCTACCCGCATAATAGTGTGAGTCGGTATTTAACACTTCATGGTAGTCTGCCTTTGCAGGAACTCCGATGCGGTAGTTTTCCCGTGGCACGGGGGTGAAGTTTAAAACACAAACGAGATGTTCTGCACGCTCTTTTGACCAGCGGATAAAACTCAGCACCGACTGATTTGAGTCGTTGCAGTCAATCCACTGGAAGCCCTGCTCTGAAAAATCCTGCTGATGCAGTGCAACTTCATTTTTATAGAGCTGATTGAGATCGCCAACAAGCTGCTTGATGCCCTGATGCGTTGCAAAATCGAGCAATGCCCAGTCCAGTGCCGCGGATTCATCCCATTCTTTCCATTGTGCGATTTCTCCGCCCATAAATAACAGTTTCTTGCCGGGATGGGCGTATTGCCAGGCATAAAGCAGGCGCAGATTGGCAAATTTCTGCCAGTTGTCACCGGGCATTTTGTCAATCAGGCTGCGTTTGCCATGTACCACCTCGTCATGTGAGAGTGGCAGTATAAAGTTTTCGCTATACGAATAAATCTGGCTAAAGGTAAGCTGGTTGTGATGGTACTGGCGGTAGACCGGATCTGTTTCGATATAAGACAGGTTATCGTTCATCCAGCCCATATTCCACTTCATTGAAAAGCCCAGCCCGCCAAGCTCAACCGGGCGCGATACCATTGGCCATGCGGTTGATTCTTCCGCCATGGTCAAAATTCCCGGGTGCAGACCGTGTACGGTGGTATTCATTTCACGCAGGAAGTGAATGGCTTCAAGGTTTTCTGCGCCACCAAATTCATTCGGAATCCACTCGCCTTCATTGCGTGAATAGTTGAGGTAGAGCATCGAGGCAACCGCATCCACACGCAGACCGTCAAGGTGAAATTCTTCCAGCCAGTAGACAGCATTGGTGATCAGAAAGTTACGCACTTCATTGCGTCCGTAGTTAAAGATCAGTGTTCCCCAGTCCTGGTGTTCGCCCTGGCGCGGGTCAGCGTGTTCATAGAGTGCTTCACCATTAAAGCGCGCCAGTGCAAATTCATCTTTGGGGAAATGCGCCGGAACCCAGTCGATAAAAACACCCAGCCCCTGCTGGTGGCACTGATCCACAAAATAGCGGAAATCATCGGGTGAACCATAACGCGCGCTGGGCGCAAAAAAGCCTGTGACCTGATAGCCCCAGGATTGATCCAGCGGGTGTTCGGCGATGGGCATCAGTTCGATATGGGTATAGCCCAGATCCAGCACATAGGGAATCAGCCTTTCTGCCAGCTCGCGCCAGTTCAGAAAGCCCTCCGGCTCGTCGCGCTGCCAGGAACCGGCATGTAGTTCATAAATGCTCATGGGCTGGTGTTGCCAGTCAAATTCGGCACGTTGCGCCAGCCAGTTTTTATCCTGCCAGTTAAAGCCGTTATCAGCATCTATATACGACACCGTATCGGGTCGCAATGCCATGGAGCGCGCATACGGATCGGTTTTGACTAAAATCTCATTGTGCCGTGAAAGAATCTCGTATTTATAGCTGTCGCCTGCCTGCAAGCCGGGTATAAAAAGCTCCCACAGACCCGATTCGCCCAGGCTACGCATGGGGTGGCAGCGACCATCCCAGCCATTGAAGTCACCAATGATACTGATGCGTTGCACATTCGGTGCCCACACGCAAAACAGGCAACCCTCTACACCATCAATGTTTTTCAGGTGAGCGCCCATAAAACGGTAGGCATGATGGTGTTTGCCCTCGGCAAACAGGTGGATGTCAAGCTCTCCGGTTTGTGGTGCAAAGGTATAGGGTGAGATCGTCGTATGCCACTCATCTGTGCCTTTTTGCTGCCAGCGAAAAGCGGGGTGCTTATGTACTTTTTCCAGCTTTGCTTCAAGTTCCTTGTCAAGCGTCAGCTCAAAAATATCGGAATGCGGAATGCGCGCAAGCGGGATTGTTTTGCCAGCCTCGTCGAGCAGCAGTTCTACGGATTCAGCATGGGGCTGAAAAAAGCGTAGTATGCTTTGTTTTTCATTGCCCTGCCTGTCATCGTTCTGTTTGCTATTGTCATGTATTCCAAGCACCTGAAATGGATCATGGTGTGTTGCATTTTGTATGCGTTGTAGTTCGTTATTCATCATATTATTCATCATCATATTAATTACCCATCCCCCCTGTTTTTTACATATTTTTGCGTAGGTTGGATTAGCGTAGCGTAATCCGACATAGTGCCGCGATCTGTCGGGTTACGCTTGGGCTAACCCGAGCTACGAAGCTGTCCTCTGTCTTCTGTCTTCTGTCTTCTGTCTTCTGTCTTCTGTCCTCTGATACCCATCCCCCCTGTTTTTTATATATTTTTATCATGGTGGGTCAAGCCTGTGTTTTGTTGATGTTGGATTACGCTACGCTAATCCAGGCTATGCATTGTTCTTTAAACGCTTGCTGTGGCTGATTTTCTGTCGCAGTTGTGTGGCAAGATTGGCAGGTATTTGTTGCCACTGGAAACGCCATTGCCAGTTGCCATCGACAGTGCCAGGTATATTGATGCGTGCTTCACTGCCCAGATGCAGAAAATCCTGCAAGGGAATTACAGCCAGTTGCGCCCTGCTTTGCAAGGCGATTTGAATGAGCCGGTCGCAGACCTGTGCGGCATCGGCGGTCTGCTCTAATTCGCAGCGTTGACGAACATAATTGCGGGTTTCTTCGTCCAGACTTTGAAACCAGCCAACGCAGGTGTCATTGTCGTGTGTGCCGGTATAAACAACACGATCATGCCCGATATTTTCGGGTTTATGCGGATTATCCGCGAAGGCATCAAATGCAAACTGTAATATCGACATGCCAGGCAGATGATATTTTTCGCGCAGCGCATTGACCTCTGGCGTAATAATGCCCAAATCTTCAGCAACCAGTGGTAACTTGTCCATATCCTCACTGAGCTTTTGTAGCAGTGCATCCCCCGGGACTTTCTGCCAGTAACCATCAACCGCTGTTTCGCTGTGTGCATCAATCATCCATACGGCTTCAAGACCACGAAAGTGATCAATACGCACCAGATCAAAACATTGCAGGTGATTCTTGAGGCGCTTGATCCACCAGTCAAAATCATTTTGCTGCATGACATCCCAGTTAAAATGCGGATTACCCCAGCGTTGTCCTGTTTCCGAGAAATAATCGGGTGGCACGCCGGCGACAACTTCGGGAAAGCCGTTGTCATCAAGCAGAAAATAGTCCTGATGCGCCCAGACGTCGGCACTGTCGTGGGCAACAAAGATTGGCATGTCACCAAACAGG
>JALVDQ010000139.1 GCA_027008885.1 Thiotrichaceae bacterium
CTCCATATAAACCAGCGTATTATTGCCTTTGTCATAAGGCTGAATGGTGCGCATAATCTTGAATGGATAAATACGCGAATCGGGGTCATCATAAGAACCCTTAAAATGATTAACTTCAACGGGTGTCTTTTTCGGGTCAAACTTTTGATCAATCGTCAGATAATGAATATCGCCATTAAACCAGCGATAGCTTGGTTTTACATTCTCGGCATATTTAAAACTACCCTTAATCGACTTGTAAGTATGCCGGTGTTCACCATTACCCTGTGTATAACCCTCTTCATTATAGCCTTCGCCATTTTTGAGGCGACCCATGGTGCGCCAGTCCCAATCGGTCTTGGTAGCAACACCACCACGCGCAAATGCAGGGATATGACAGGTTTCGCAGGCGACTTTTTGGGTGTGACTGTTGAGTTTATTGCCTTCAATCGTAGTCACAGAATGCGGTGAATCAGAATGGCAGGATTTACAACTGGTGACCTCACGCTTCATGCCAGGCTTGGGCATATCATGTTTGCCGGCGACATTCATCTTGTAACGACTGCCTTTCCAGTCATGCCCCTCGCCCACATGACAGGTGATACAGGCAAAGTTCAAGCCCTTGGCATTCATGTGAACATCGGTTTCTTTATCAGGATTAAACAGTGCAGATGACAAATCGCCATGCTTGACGTTATCGCCACCGCCACCAAAAAAGTGGCAATTACCACAGTTATCGCGCCCCGGCAGTGCCGCACTTTGCGCGCTTTTAACCCAGTCTATCGGCTTTTTGCCCTCAAACATCACGGCACACGCCTTATTACCTCTGGAAGGCGGGAGCTTGTAGTATTTTCCTGTGGATTCGTGACAGGCAAGGCAATCAATATTTTCTTCATTATCAAAGTCAAAGCTGTCATCTTTCCAGCCATAACCCGCGTGACACTGGGCGCACATGCCCTCATTACCGCGTGCATTGGTACAAAAGGTATTTACCAGGTGCTTCTTGCCCAGCATTTGCCCTGTTTCAGTATCCTTATACTCCCACGTCCAGTGTTTATTCTTTTTAAACTGATGCCCTGCCGTATTGTGGCACTTGAGGCAGGCCCTGGTGACTTCAGGACCACTGGAAAACGGACCTTTTAATTCTTCAAGCTGACTATGATCGGTGGTTGATGTGCTTTCTCGCTTGGTAACCTGGCGACCTTCGCCAGTGGTTTTATATTCGGAAATACCCGTCTGGATTTTTTCAGTGCCGCTATGCTCGGCAAAAACACTCGTCGGAGCAACAAGCAGAAAAACAAAAAAAGCAGGAGATAAAATAACGCTTGCCTTAACTATGGAGATGAAACTGGAAATTATCTTGCAGATTTTTTTCATTCTAATGACCTTGGCTGGTTCCCGGACAGGCTACTGACGGAATAGAGTTAAGAGTCTATGCCTCATACCTCCAACAGAGCATTGATAAATATCAATAAGCGGTTTAAATATTAGCAAATTATGATATACGCAAAATATATGAAAAACAGGGGGGATGGGTGTGACAGAGGACAGAGGACAGTGTAGGGTCGGTGAAGTTTACGCAACCGACCAGATTTAAATCTCGGTTATGGTTGGTTTCGCAAAGCTACACCAACCCTACGCAATATGCAAAATATATAAAAAAAGGGGGGGATGGGTATATATACCCATCCCCCCTGCTTTTGACTACTTTTGTGTCTGCACTTTGTCCTGGTGCTTAGTCTGGTGCTTAGCGCTTAAACACAATCTGACCGTCTTCAACGTCAATCTTGATTGTGTCGCCTGGTGCAAATTCACCCGCGAGGATTTTTTGCGCCAGTGGGTTTTCAATCTCGGTCTGTATTGCGCGCTTGAGTGGGCGTGCGCCATAAACCGGATCAAAGCCTTCTTCACCAATCTTATCCAGTGCTGCATCCGTAAATTCGATCGCAAGTTCACTCTCGGCGAGACGTTCACCCAGCTTGTTAAGCTGAATTGCTGCAATCTTGCGGATGTTTTCTCTGGTTAATGGACGGAATACCACGCTGTCATCAATACGATTGATAAACTCGGGTCTAAAGTGCGTGCCGACCACAGTCATCACGGCTGCTTTCATGTCTTCATAACTACCATCAGCCATTGACTGAATCATGTCCGAGCCAAGGTTGGATGTCATAATCACAACCGTATTGCTAAAGTCAACGGTACGTCCCTGTCCATCGGTGAGACGACCATCATCCAGCACTTGCAGCAGGATATTAAACACATCAGGGTGCGCTTTTTCGACCTCATCCAGCAAAATTACAGAATACGGTTTGCGGCGCACCAGCTCGGTCAGATAACCCCCTTCTTCATAGCCAACATAACCAGGAGGCGCACCGATTAAACGTGCCACCGAATGCTTTTCCATAAACTCGGACATATCCACGCGCACCATCGCTTCTTCTGTATCAAACAGGAAGTTGGCAAGTGCCTTGCTGAGTTCGGTTTTACCGACACCGGTTGGACCAAGGAAGAGGAACGAGCCATTGGGTCGATTGGGGTCAGACAAGCCTGCGCGTGAACGCCTGATGGCATTGGATACTGCTTCAATCGCCTCATCTTGTCCGATCACCTGTTTGCGTAGTTCATCTTCCATGCGCAATAGCTTGTCACGCTCACCTTCAAGCATTTTGCTCACAGGAATACCTGTCCACATGGAGACGATCTCGGCAATTTCTTCATCCGTTACCTTGTTACGCAAAAGCTGGAAGTGTTCGCTGGGATCAACTTCGCTGGCTTGCTGTAACTGCTTTTCAAGCTCGGGAATGCGTCCGTACTGCAATTCAGACATGCGCTGCAAATCACCCGCACGATGGGCGGTTTCCAGCTCGATACGCGCCTGATCCAGTTCTTCCTTGATGTGTGCCGTGCCTTGTACGGATGATTTTTCTGATTTCCAGATTTCTTCCAGATCAGAATATTCCTTTTCCAGCTTGTCAATTTTTTCCTGCAACTCGGCGAGGCGTTTCTTGGAAGCATCATCATCTTCTTTTTTCAGTGCTTCACGCTCGATTTTGTATTGGATCAGCTTGCGCTCCAGCTTGTCCATTGCCTCTGGTTTTGAGTCAATTTCCAGGCGAATACGCGATGCCGCCTCATCAATCAGGTCAATCGCCTTGTCGGGCAACTGACGGTCAGTAATATAGCGATGCGACAGTGTCGCTGCGGCAACAATCGCAGGGTCGGTAATCTCAACACCGTGATGCGCCTCATAACGCTCTTTTAAGCCACGCAGAATTGCAACGGTATCTTCTACTGTGGGCTCATCCACAATGATTTTCTGGAAACGGCGTTCCAATGCGGCATCTTTTTCGATGTATTGACGATATTCATCCAGCGTAGTCGCACCCACACAATGCAGTTCACCACGCGCCAGCGCAGGCTTGAGCATATTGCCGGCATCCATTGCGCCATCAGATTTACCCGCGCCCACCATGGTATGAATTTCATCAATAAACATAATGATATTGCCTTCTGATTTGGCAACATCATTCAATACTGCTTTTAGACGCTCTTCAAAATCACCACGGAATTTTGCACCGGCAAGCAAGGCAGCAAGGTCAAGTGCCAGCAGGCGCTTGTCTTTGACGCTGTCAGGCACCTCGCCGTTAACAATACGTTGCGCCAATCCTTCGACCAGTGCGGTCTTGCCCACACCGGGTTCACCGATAATGACCGGATTGTTTTTGGTACGACGC
>JALVDQ010000140.1 GCA_027008885.1 Thiotrichaceae bacterium
GGCTTCGACCGTCAGTAGTCCGTCTGCGTCTACTTTAAAAGTCACCTTGATGCGTGCTGCACCGGCGACCATTGGCGGTATCCCCTTGAGCGCAAATTTTGCCAGTGAGCGGTTTTCTTCAACGGTTTCGCGTTCGCCCTGCAAAACATGAATTGTCATGGCGGTTTGATCATCTTTGAAGGTGGTAAATTCCTGGGCGCGGGTAATGGGGATGGTGGTATTGCGCGCGATGATTTTTTCAACCAGTCCGCCATAGGTTTCCAGCCCCAGTGAAAGCGGGATAACATCCAGCAGGAGCATTTCTTCATCGGGTTTGTTGCCTGCGAGGATGTCTGCCTGCAGGGCAGCACCGATGGCAACGACCTTGTCGGGATCAATGTCAACCAGGGGTGGTTTGCCAAAAAACTCGCCAACTTTTTCACGCACAAGTGGTACGCGCGTGGAGCCACCGACCATGACGACATCATGTACCTGGTTTTTGTCAATATTGGCATCCCGCAGGGCGCGACGACAGGCTAACAGTGTTTTCTTTACCAGTGGGGCGATCATCTGCTTAAATTGGTCGCGGCTTAGTGTTGCCTGCCAGTCGCCAAGCTGGACTTCGGTTTGCTCTGAGTGGGTGAGTGCTTCTTTGGCTTTTCTGGCTTCCAGCATGGCGTGGTGAAAGGCAGAGGAGTCGTCTGATTGCAGTCCTGACTGTTCGAGCATCCACGCTGCAATGACGTGATCAAAATCATCACCGCCGAGTGCGGAATCGCCACCCGTTGACATGACCTGAAATACGCCCTTGTTGAGCTTGAGTATGGA
The DNA here is from genome assembly GCA_027008885.1 of Thiotrichaceae bacterium. Lineage (GTDB taxonomy): Bacteria > Pseudomonadota > Gammaproteobacteria > Thiotrichales > Thiotrichaceae > Cocleimonas. The sequence continues at coordinate 808 of JALVDQ010000140.1, forward strand.
GATGTCAAAGGTGCCGCCGCCCAGATCGTAAACAGCAATAATGCGTTCCTTGAGTTCGTTTTCGGCTTTTTGATCCAGTCCATAGGCTACTGCGGCTGCGGTGGGCTCATTCAGGAGACGGTAGACATTCAGCCCTGCAAGTCGTGCCGCGTCTTTTGTTGCCTGGCGCTGGGCATCATCAAAATAGGCGGGTACGGTAATTACGACGCCTTTTAATTCGCCGCCGAGTGCTTCTTCAGCGCGTTTTTTGAGTGCCTTGAGGATTTCTGCCGAGACTTCGATTGCGCTAACATTGCCTGCTACGGTCTGTATTTGTGGTACGTTCGCATCTGTCGCCACAAAGCGGTAGGGAAGCTTTCCATCGAGTGTTTTGATGTCGGCAACACTACGACCGAGAATGCGTTTTGCGGAGGATATGGTGTCTTCGACATGCTCCAGTTGGGTGTCTTTTGCGAGGGTGCCAACAACTGCTTCGGCATCTTTGCGGTATTGTACGACCGAGGGTAGAAGCGTATTGCCGTGTGCGTCCTTGAGTGTTTCTGCCTTGCCGCTTCTGACTGTGGCTACCAGTGAGTTTGTGGTGCCAAGATCAATGCCCGCAGCGAGGCGGTGCTGATGCGGCGCGGTTGACATGCCTGGTTCTGATATTTGTAATAGTGCCATTAAAATAACTCGTCTTCTAGTTCTTCGGTCAAACGTCTGGATTCCTGGCAAAGACGCTCGAAAAATTTCATTTTCAGGACGGCATCTTTGGCGCAGGCAAGTTTGCCCTGTTCCATTTTTTCTACAAAATCATCTTTCAGGGCGTCTGCTTCACCACTAATTTGCTGCGCAAGGTCGTCAATTCGTGCCAGTGGGTCATGTGCATTTTTGACATCTTCGAGTGCTTCACGAAGTTCCATCTGACGCATGAGAAAGGCGCCATCGTGTGTGGTGTCTACTTCATCATCAAAATCTATGCCTTTAAGGGTCAGCAAATAACGCGCGCGTAGCCTGGATGACAGAAGTGTTTCATGTGCTTCATTGATAAAGCCGGTGGCTTGCAGGGCAGCGCGACGTTCCTGTTCGGAAGCATTGACAAATCGGTCGGGGTGATATTTTGCCTGTAACTCCCGAAAAGCGGAGGATAGCTGAGATTCATCTATTTCAAACTGTTCGGGTAGACCAAATAAATCAAAATAGTTTTGTTTGAAGTCCAGCATTAATTGTTAATCCAAAAAAGTATCAAAAACAGGGGGGATGGGTATTTTAAATTCAGCAGAAGCGGATCAGACGGTAAAGCTCTCGCCGCAGCCACAGGCTCCGGTTTCATTCGGGTTATTGAATTTAAAGCCTTCATTTAATCCTTCCCTGGCAAAGTCCATTTCAGTGCCATCGAGGTAAACCAGGCTTTTGGGGTCAATGATGATTTTTATGCCGTGATCTTCAAAAACTGTGTCGCTTTCTTCTATTTCATCGGCAAATTCAATAACATAAGCCATGCCTGAACAGCCATGTGTTTTTACCCCCAGACGCAAGCCGACACCTTTGCCGCGGTTTTCCAGAAACTGACGGATACGATCTGCTGCTGCATCTGTTAATGTAATTGCCATATTGATACCTTGCCAACAAAAATATATAAAAAAAGGGGGGGATGGGTTTGTTTGTAATTGCTCAGCTTGCTCTCTATTTTGCCCAATAGCTGCGTTAAAATCCCAATAGCTCGTTAAAATAGAGTACAAGCTGAGTATACTTTTACTGCTTTGACTGAAAATCTTCAATCGCTGCCTTTATTGCATCTTCTGCCAATACCGAACAGTGTACCTTAACTGGCGGTAATTCCAGTTCTTCAGCAATATCGGTATTTTTGATTGCTTTTACTTCGTCCAGTGACTTGCCTTTAACCCATTCGGTTAACAGGCTGGAAGATGCAATCGCAGAGCCACAGCCATAGGTTTTAAATTTGGCGTCTTCAATAATGCCGTCATCGCCTACCTTGATTTGCAGCTTCATAACATCGCCACAGGCTGGCGCGCCGACCATGCCGGTCCCTACTTCTTTGGCATCCTTGTCGAGTACGCCTACATTTCTCGGATTTTCGTAATGATCAATTACTTTTTCACTATATGCCATTTTCTTTATGCTCCAAAATTATTAGTTAATGCGCTGCCCACTGGACTGAATCTAAATCAATCCCTTCTTTATACATATCCCACAAAGGAGATAATTCGCGCAGTTTTTCAACGGCAGCTCTTGTTTGCGCGATGGCATAGTCTACTTCGTCAGCCGTAGTAAAACGCCCTATGGTAAAGCGTAATGAGCTGTGTGCGAGTTCGTCATTTCTGCCGATGGCGCGTAATACATAGCTGGGTTCCAGGGATGCACTGGTACAGGCAGAGCCGGATGAGACGGCAATATCCTTGAGTGACATCATCAGGCTTTCGCCTTCTACAAAGTTAAAGCTGAGATTCAGGTTGCCTGCAACGCGCTGTTCAAGATCGCCATTGACATAGGTTTCTTCAAGATCCTTGAGTCCGTCATAGAGGCGCTGGCGCAGCATCAGCAGGCGTTCATTTTCGGTTGCCATTTCTTCTTTGGCAATGCGAAATGCTTCACCCATGCCAACAATCTGGTGTGTGGCTAGTGTGCCCGAGCGCATGCCGCGTTCATGTCCGCCACCATGCATTTGTGCTTCAATGCGGGTACGCGGCTTGCGGCGTACATATAATGCGCCAATGCCTTTAGGACCGTAGATTTTGTGCGCAGAGAAGCTCATCAGGTCAACCTTGAGTGTTTGCATGTCAATGGGCACTTTTCCAGCACTCTGGGCAGCATCGACGTGGAAGGTGATTTTACGCTCACGACATATTTCACCGATTGCTGCAATGTCCTGAATTACGCCTATTTCGTTATTGACGTGCATGATGGAAACCAGGGTTGTGTCATCCCGCAAGGCTGCCTTAAATACTTCGATATCCAGCAGACCGTTTTCCATGGGGTCAAGATAGGTGACTTCAAAGCCTTCTCTTTCAAGCTGGCGGCAGGTATCGAGCACCGCTTTGTGCTCGGTTTTCATGGTGATGATGTGCTTGCCCCTGCGCACATTAAAGTGTGCTGCGCCCTTGATCGCCAGATTGTCAGATTCGGTAGCTCCACTGGTCCAGACGATTTCACGAGGATCGGCATTGATTAAGTCGGCAACATTTTTGCGTGCTTTTTTGACGACTTCATCCGCAGCCCAGCCAAAACAGTGACTGCTTGATGCCGGATTGCCGAAAATTCCGTCCGGGGTTAAATATTTGCACATTTCCTCTGCTACACGCGGGTCAGTAGGGGTTGTTGCTGAATAGTCCATATAAATCGGGGTTTTTACATCACTCATTGCTGCTTCCTGCTTATTGTCCGTTAATTGGCAGATTGATTAGGTTTTCTGCCTGTTTGTTGTTACGTTTTGAAACATCCAGAAGTTCCCTTTTGTCCATAAGATTTTGCAGGGAAATACCATCCAGAAAAGACTGAATGCGATTACTTAAATCCATCCAGAGATTGTGTGTCAAACAGCGCTTGTTATCTTCATGGCAACCGCCTGCAGCTTTACCACAATTGGTTACATCAAGATTTTCATCAACCGCCATAATAATACTGGATACGGCTATTTCGTCTGGATCACGGCTTAGTGTATAGCCACCGCCTGGCCCCCTTATGCTGTTAACCAGCCCCTGTTTTCTGAGTTTGGAAAAGAGCTGCTCAAGGTAGGAAAGTGATATATCCTGGCGCTCTGAAATTTCAACCAGCGATACCGGACCCTTGTCTCCGTGAAGGGACAAATCCAGCATGGCTGTTACTGCATAACGACCTTTTGTTGTTAACTTCATAAATTATCCCGGTAGGTATGAATTGGGCGGGATAGTAGAGTACCTGAGCAAGACAGTCAAGTATTACCACGGATTGTATTAGAATTAGTTAATTTATATCAAAAAAAATTATATCTTTAAAAAACAATGAGCTAGGAGCCTGTCTGAAAATAGTGAGGCTACTGCGGAAAAGCTGAATTTGGCTAGATTTCCTCTCAATTTTCGTTAAATAGAACTACTATTCGCCTCAAATTGATAGAAAATCCAGCTCAAATCAGCTTTCCCTCGCTACGACTCATATTATCGGACAGGCTCCTGGAAGCCTGTCTGAAAACTGGAAATTGACTGCAAATCCCGCAATCATCATAATCTGAGCTTATCAAGTTCGTTAAATATAGCGACTATTCGCCTCTCTTGATAAACTCACCTAATAATAATTCTGAAATTTTCGTTTCAATCCCAATGCTCGGACAGGCTCCTATTCTTCTTCAGTTTCTTCCGGGTTAATGTCTGATAATTCTGCATTTTTTAATTCAGGCAAGGGTTCAAAGTCAAATTCACCCCCAAGGTGTTTCATTTGAATGCACATTTTGTCCATGCGTTCATCCATTTTATGAATGTGATCAAGCATACGATTAACAGTGTTAGCAACCGGGTCTGGCATATCCTGGGTGGCGCCATAGGCATCAAAGCCCATTTTGCGGGCAATTTTTTGGCGATTTTTCTGGTTTATGTCTGATTTGATTACCGCATGGGCGGGTACACCGACAACCGTGGTATTTGCTGGTACCTCTTTAACGACCACTGCATTTGAACCGATACGAGCGCCATCATTAATCATAATGGGACCAAGAATTTTGGCTCCAGCGCCTACGACCACATTATTTCCCAAAGTTGGATGGCGTTTTCCAGGGCTCCAGCTTGTACCGCCCAGAGTTACGCCATGATACAGTGAGCAGTCATCACCAATCTCGGCGGTTTCTCCAATCACGATCCCCATGCCGTGATCAATAAAGAAACGTCTGCCAATCACTGCTCCGGGATGAATTTCGATTCCGGTAAACAGGCGTGCGATATTGGAAAGAAAGCGTGCCAGCCATTTTAGTCCGTGTCTGGATAGAGCATGGCTGAAGCGGTGCATAATGATGGCATGCACACCAGGGTAGGTCGTGATGATTTCAAAAGTATTGCGTGCTGACGGGTCGCGATCGAACACGACGGATATATCTTCTTTGATTCGACTGAACATTTATCTGGGCTCAAAAAACTTTCATTTTAGCCCAGGAACCTGTCCGAGAATAGTAAGCCTACTGTGAAAAGCTGAATTATCTGGATTTCTCTCGCTACGACTATTCTCTTTAAGAAAGGCAAAAAAAAACCGCTAACTCCCTGAACCTGTAGAGTCACAGATTCAGGTAAAGAAAGCGGTTTTTTTTGCGTTAGTGATTTACGCTTTGCGAGAAATCACTTTATTGCGCATCAGGAGCAATGAGATAAACAGCAGAGCAAGAGGCATGCTACCACCTTTTGAGTCGCCACCTTTCGGTGTTTGAGTTTTTGCTACTGGTTTATGTGAAACAGGTGATTTCATGAGTCCATCCTGCTCACTTGATACTTTGGCACTTTTACCAAACAGACCGCTTCCAAAATTATAAGAGAAGCTGCCTATATCTGGATAATCGTCAAAGGTATTTCCTCCAAAATCATCATTGTTTCCAAAGAATGCGATTTTTATGACGCTATGTGCTGATAGCAGGGTTCTTGGAAAACTCAGTTCCGCCACATCGTTTCTGTAACGAACCTTTGCCACACCAATTTCAGACCAGTCCCAACTGTCATTTGAGCCAGTATATTTAAAGATATGGCGTCCTTCTACCAGATAATCAGCACCAATATCGCTGTTGAAATGAAAGCCTGTCGCCTCGCTGTTATCAATATCGATATAGGTTTGCCATCCCCAGTACAGGGTTCTTCCTGTTGCACCATCAGGACTCACATTGCCCCGATTTTTATACAGAAGATAAATGGTATCGTTACTGTGCGCAAGACCTGCCTGTTGCCAGTCAATGATGTTTGTAGAACCGGAGGGTATATCATCAGGATCAGTGTCAAACAGTGTCAGGTTATTCCAGTCAGAGCTTCGTCCATTCACATTAATACCACCATTAACAACGTAGTTGGAGATAATATGCGGACCTGGATTGTCAGCTACATTGATTGAAACGGTGGCAATATTGCTGTTTAGCTTGCCATCATTTACCCTGAACTTAAAACTGTCCGTTCCGCTATAGTTTTGATCGGGTGTATATTGAACAAAGAGGGCAGAGGTTGAAGGCGTCAGACTGCCATGGGCTGGTTGCCTTGTTATCAGCAAGCTTAGCGCGTCGCCATCAGCATCTGTTGCGCTTAAATTTATCCTGGTCGCGGTATTTTTTGCGACTGTCTGGGCTGAGTTATTCGCTACAGGTGCATGATTTACAGGTGGCTGCGTATTTCCAAAAGAATAACTTAAATAACGTATTGCAGAACCAGGATTTCTTGCACCATCAGGGTAATAATCTCTGGTATTGCCTCCAAAGGCGTTATTTGTGCCTACAAACACAATTCTCATGGATTGAGGATTTCCTATCATTGCTCTTGAGAATCCCTGTTCAGCCACACTCTGGTTGTAACTGGAGTTTGTATCGGCTAGTTCAGTCCAGTTCCAGTCTGATCCACTTCCGCTGTATTTATAAAGAGTCGTTCCGCTTATTAAATACTCGGCACCGAGTGCATTGGTATATTTATAACCGCTGGCGGGATTATTATCTGTATCCAGAAATGCCTGCCATCCCCAACTGAGATAAGTCCCTGTTGTATGGTTTGGATCGACATTACCACGGTTTTTATACATGAAATAAACATTCTGGCTGTTATGCGCTACTCCCGCATTTAACCAGTCAATTACATTCTGGCTTCCGCCTGGTACATCATCAGGATCGTTTGCAAACAAGCGCAAACCACTCCATTCAGAATTATTACCATCAATATTTATGGAGGATACCGGGTTGGAAATTACACCTGAAGGGGGTGGAGTACCGCCATCTGTGGGTACATGCATTTCAGCCACACCGAATAATCTTACGCCATTGTCGAAGAACAGTCCTTCATTGGTACTCTCTTGCCAATGTTGCTGGGGATTTGCTGCATCTCTTGCTCTTACCCTGAAGTAATAGGTTCCCTTGGGGTGTGTCCAGTGCAAGGTGTAATTAGTGTTGTTTATATTTGTAACACTTCTGATGATTGTACCAGGCTTGAACTCTTTCGTGGTTGAAACTTCAAGATCGTAGTATATGGACTGGTTGCTTGTGCTATCCGATTTTGTCCATTCAAAAAAGATATCATGGTTAGCCTGAAAAACAGGTTCAAACATATAGAACGGCATAGGATCGTCGATGCGTTCCAAAAACTTGTTGTAGTTAAATTGAATGCTTGAGGTGATGTTATTAATGATACGGTTATATTCTGCTTCAGTATCAAACCACATATTATCCCAGTCTGGCGAGCTTGATATTATTGGGAAAATCAGACTGCGATAAGCATTCACCTTCTGGCTAATTTTGGCTTCAGTCAGGTATTTGTTCTTGATTTCTGTAACCGCAGCCTTGAGTTTTGCCAAATTACCCGGCTGAGCGAGAAAACGATGATGTAGTACATTATCTGCCCAGTTGTTATGGGAGAACCACCAGCGTGGTAATTGATCTGGACGTGGATTATTTGGGAAATCTCTCTCGATTCCCAGGGTAGCATCATAGTCCCACGGGATCAGATAAAAGTGTTCATTACTTTTGGGATTGAAAAGATAAAAATTATGAGTAATGGTGTCTTCATTATTCATTAAGATATTGACAGCAAACCAGCTCAGGTAATTATCAATATTAAAATACTTTCCCATTATCTGGGTGTTAAAATCAATATTGGGATCATTCAGATCCCTGATCATGTGAGATAAGGCGATATGGTTTTTACCACGCTTTATTTCCATTAATTTTTCAAACGCAACGAGATCAACCGGCTTGCCTGTATTTGGGTCAATAGCCAAACCGGGGTCATTGTCCAGTAACGAGGTTTCTACCTTGTATACACGCGAATCCTTGTCCCAGTTGCGGCGTTGCAGATATTCTTTGCCGAAGTATTCAACCTGTGTATAAAGACCGTAATTTTCAGTGCTGCCATGATCATTTATTTTAAAATCAATAAACTGAGTGCGCATACTGGGTAAATGCGGTATTTCAGCCATCAGGTCATAACTGAGTTTGTTACGCATTCTGGAGGAGTCATCAAACGACTTTAGCAGTTGAATACGGCGTTCACCACGCCACAAGTCGTTTTTGCTATCCAGTTTTACCCTGAAAGATTTTTGTGGTGCATAGCGGCTTGTCGCGCCTCGTTGTCTTATCTTGGCATTGGATACCAGACCATCATCGGGGAAGTCATCAGCAGTCATATGTACCTTGACTTCAGGCTTAAAATCATCATTGGGGTCGGTATCATTTAATACATCATCGAGGGTACACCCTGTATAGTCACCCGGGATACAGGCACCATTTTCAAGCACTGTTCTTACAGTCATATTAATAACATTCAAGGCGCCCTGATCATAAGTTCCAGCAGGTTCCTGAATATCAGGGGAAACCTGGTTTGAAATGACATCTGCTATAGCACTTCCCGAGAGGAGGCTAAATCCAGAGATAAAAAGAGACAATATAATAGGGGGCTTGTGATGTGGTTTACTTATAGTAAACATAGAAAACTCCTTTTTCTTTGAGAAAAATTCCTGAATCGGTGAGGCTATTACAGCACGAATTACAAGTTTTTGATTTCACAGTGTTTTTAAATCTTATGCTTACAACTTTCAGTTTTTTGCAGCAGACTCACTCTTCCCAGACAGGCTTCTGGGTACTGAAAATGTATTTATAATTTTTTATTTTTATGATTGATACAGCCGCGTTGATAAGCGGTAATAATCCAGGGGTAAAGGGAACTGTTTAGGGATAGTGTCGGGAAACCCGCTAATAAAATAATCAGTAATTATTATTGTTTATTGCTTGTAAAGCATTCCCTAATTATCATGCGTGGCTATTATTAGTATCGTCCCTTACTTCTAGCAAATATGGTTTAATCTATGCGTCCAGCTCATCTAAATATTGTTCTTGATCACGAGTTTCTTGGAGCACAAAATGGCAGCCACACGCCTGTCATGCTGTGGGGACCTCCTGGGGTAGGGAAATCTGATTTAATTGCGCAAATTGGCGTGCGTCACAATATTCCTGTGATTGATATTCGTCTTTCACAGATGGAGCCAAGTGACCTGCGCGGCATTCCCTTTCGGGATAAAGGCAAAGTGGAATGGGCAATACCTTCGATGCTACCAGATACAAACAGGCATGGCAGCCAGGGTATTCTTTTTCTGGATGAAATTACCTCGGCAGTTCCGAGTGTTTCGGCGGCTGCTTACCAGTTAATTCTGGATCGTCGCCTGGGAGAATATGAGGTACCAGACGGCTGGGCAATTTTTGCTGCTGGCAACAGGCAGGGAGATCGTGGCGTGACTTATACCATGCCATCCCCTCTGGCAAATCGCTTTTCACATTACGAAGTTGATATTAATCTGGATGACTGGGTAAGCTGGGCGTATAAAAATCAAATTGATGAAAGAATCATTGCTTTTTTGCGATTTCGACCGGAGCTGCTATTTGATTTTGATCCGGCACATAATCCGGTTGCGTTTCCCTCTCCGCGTTCCTGGCAGTTTGTGCATAATGCACTGCAAAAATTCTCTGATGAGCCGCAGGTGCTATTGGGATCATTACAGGCATGTGTTGGTCCTGCAGCAGGAATTGAGTTAAAGGCTTTTATTGACAGTATGGATCAAATGCCTGATTTGGATGCGATTTTACGCGGGGAAGATGTTAATGCGCCGGAGGAAATTGATTTGCAATATGCGGTTGCCAGTGCCCTGGTGGGGCGCGCCATACGCGCCAAAGAAAGCGAGGATGCGCATACTGTTTATGCTCATATTCTAAACTATGCGGGTCATTTCAAACAAAAGGAAATGGGAGTAATGTTAATCTCAGATATGTTGCGCGCCATTGGGGATGAGCTTTTTGCCGTTCCTGAATTTGCTCAATGGGCAAGCAGTATTGGCGATATTATGCTTTATGATTAGTAACTGCTCAGCTTACCTCTATTTTGCCCAATAGCTGCGTTATAAAGTGCTCATTTTTACTGATAAGCTGCACGCTTCCGCCTTGCTCTTGAACAAATAGTTACTATGATTTTAATGCCTTATGACTGATTCTGAAATTGAAAACAAACTCACTGCTGCGCGCACAAAACTGATTCTTGACAAACCCTTTCTGGGCGCATTGGTATTACGTTTGCCACTACAGCAAGCCGATCCCGCATGGTGTGCCACGACAGCTACCGATGCCAGAAAATTCTATTACAACGCGGACTTTATCGAATCACTCAAGCCTGCTGAAACGCAGTTTATGCTGGCACATGAAGCACTGCATTGCGCGCTATCTCATTTTTTACGTCGCCAGCACAGGGTCAAACATCGCTGGGATCTTGCCTGTGATTATGCCATCAATCCCATTCTGATCGCCGAAGGTTTAACCCCACCCCCAGGTATTTTACATATAAAACAATATGATGGAATGAGTGCAGAAGAAATCTACCCGCTCATTGCAGACAATGATATGAGCGAAACGCTTGATCAACATTTATACGACAAGGAAGACCAGTTCAGTGAAGGCGGACAGAACAGCAGTGATAACCCGCTGGATCATCAAAACAAGGGAAACAAGCCACCGCCTGAAACCGAAAAAAAAGAAACTTCAGGGGACTCTGCAGAGCAGCAGGATAAAAAACCGGAGGGAGCAGGGCAACAGGAGTTTGATCAAAATGCGGGAGGATGCGAAGTACCACCGCCTCCACTGAACCAGCAGGAAGCGCAGGAACTCAGTATTCAGTGGCAACAACGCATGGCTGGAGCGGCACAACAGGCGCAACAGGCAGGCAAACTCAGCGGCGTAATGAAGCGCCTGGTTGACAAGTTACTACAGGCAGAATTACCGTGGCGGGTGTTGCTTGCCCGCTATATGACGGCACAGGCGCGTGATGACTACAGCTATACCCGACCTTCAACACGACGCGGTGATCCCGCCATTTTTCCAACCCTGAAAAGTTCTGAAATCAATATACTGGTAGCGCTGGATGTCAGTGGCTCTGTGAGTGACAAACAACTGCGTGAATGTCTCTCTGAAATTAATGCGATAAAAGGTCAGATGCGTGCCAAAATCACCCTGATTGCCTGCGATTCAGAGATTGTAGAAGGTTTTCCCCAGGTTTTTGAACCCTGGGAAGAAGTCACTTTGCCAAATGAACTTAAAGGTGGTGGTACTACCGATTTTCGTCCCGTTTTTAAATGGGCTGGGCAACAGGATAAACAGCCTGATACGCTTATCTACTTCACAGATGCACAGGGAGCCTTCCCGCCTGAACCCAATTATCCCGTTATCTGGCTAATCAAGGGAAATGGGGAAATTCCCTGGGGGCAACGCATACAGTTAAATTAAAAAAGCAGTATTAGTCTAGGAGCCTGTCTGAGAACTAGAAATTGACTGCAAATCCCACAATCATCATAATCTGAGCTTATCAAGTTCGTTAAATAGAGCGACTATTCGCCTCTCTTGATAAACTCACCTTATAACAATTCTGAAATTTTCGTTTCAATCCCAGTTCTCAGACAGGCTCCTAGGAGCTTGTCCGAGAACTAGCTTCCAAAAAATATAACCACAATATATAGTGTTTTCTTGATGCGAAAACCACTATATATTGATTGAAATTTTTAAAAACTTAGTTCTCGGACAGGCTCCTAGTATGGCGTAACCCAGCAAGTGCCACGGTCTTGTCGGGTTACGCTTAGACCACAAAACTCTGCCCTCTGTCTTCTGTCCTCTGTCCTCTGCCTTCTGATACCCATCCCCCCTGTTTTTACATATTTTTATATTGTGACTTGCAGCACTGTATTATTTACTCCATTTTTCCATTAATTCTGGATGTGTTTTCCACAGTCCCAGCTTTTTTGCTTGCGCCCTGTTTTGAGCTTGTTTCAAGCTTTCTCTTAGATTGT
>JALVDQ010000141.1 GCA_027008885.1 Thiotrichaceae bacterium
TTCCCTGCGCTACTCGACATCAGCGGGGTCTTTCGAACTCGCTCCTGGCGTCGCTCAAACAGGCGAAAGCCCTGATCCGCTGATATCTGCGTTGCTCGGCTTGTTAAAAGGGCTTGTCGCAAGATTCTGTCTTCTGTCTTCTGTCTTCTGTCTTCTGTCTTCTGTCTTCTGTCTTCTGTCTTCTGTCTTCTGTCCTCTGTCTTCTGATACCCATCCCCCTGTTTTTTATATATTTTTGCATACTCAACTGCTCAGATTTCTTAATTCTTTACGCAATACCTTGCCGACATTACTTTTTGGCAGGTCATCGACAAATTCAATATATTTCGGGCATTTGTAACGCGACATTTGTTCATAACAATAGTCTTTTAGTTCTTCTTCCGTGAGGCTTTGGTCTTTTTTTACAACAAACAGTTTTACGGCTTCACCCGATTTGTCATGCGGTACGCCAATGGCACCGACTTCCAGTACCTTGGGATGGGAAGCAACCACGTTTTCTACCTCATTCGGATAAACATTAAAACCGGAAACAATTATCAGATCCTTTAAACGGTCAACCAGTTTGACAAAGCCTCCTGCGTCAATGATGGCAATATCCCCTGTGTGCAACCAGCCGCGTTCATCCATCACATTGGCGGTTTCCTCAGGTCGATTCCAGTAGCCTTGCATCACCTGGGGACCTCGCACACAGAGCTCACCGGGTTCATTGAATATCCTTTGCTTTCCATTAATATCTTTTACGCACACTTCGGTTGAGGGTAGCGGCAAGCCAATGTTGCCACTAAAGTCCTGATTATTAGCCGGGTTGACACAAACTCCGGGGGATGTCTCGGTTAAGCCATAGGCTTCAATTATGGTGTGCCCCGTTACCTCTTGCCATGCCTTTGCAACGGACTCCTGCACTGCCATTCCGCCTCCCAGAAAGAGTTTGACGTGCGAAAAGTCCAGCTCAGAAAAACCGGGGGTATTGAGCAGTCCATTGAAAAGCGTATTCACTCCTGCCATAAAGGTAAATTTTTCCTTGCCTAACTCTTTCACAAAGCCTTTCATATCACGGGGATTCGTGATCAAGACGCTTTTGGCGCCCAGGGTGAGAGCAAAGGCATTGGCTGTCAGTGAAAAAATATGGTAGAGCGGCAATGCTGTTATAAAGATTTCATGCGCTTCTTCCCTGAGTTCATTGCTAACCCAGGCTCTAACCTGCAACAAGTTGGCAATCATGTTTCGATGGGTCAAGACAGCACCCTTGGCAATTCCTGTGGTTCCACCAGTGTATTGCAAAAAGGCAATATCGTCATGGCTGACACTGACATCTTTAAATGCTTTGCTATCAGCAGACTTTAGCGCATCATTAAATTTTACTGCCGTTGGAAGATCAAAAGGTGGCACCATTTTTTTTATGTATTTGACGACAAAATTAATCAACAACGATTTTGGAAAAGGAGCCATATCTCCAATGCGTGTGGTGATAATCGTTTGGATTTTGGTTTTCTCCAGAATAGCCGCCAGTGTTTCTGCAAAATTTTCCAATATGACGATGGCTACCGCACCCGCATCATTGAGTTGATGCTCCAGTTCGCGTTCAGTGTAGAGAGGATTGGTATTTACAACGATCAAGCCTGCTCTTAGCGCGGCAAACAGTACAACCGGATACTGCAATAAATTGGGCATCATAATGGCGATACGATCGCCTTTTTTCAGACCTGCATTATTGCTCAGGTAGGCAGCAAAACGCCGGCTAAGATTCTCTACTTCAGCATAATCCAGCACTGTTCCCAGATTTGAATAGGCAGGACGGTCACGGAATTTATGCACACTATTCAAAAACATATCACCCAATGATTTGTATTTATCAGGGTCAATGGTTGCAGGGACTCCCTGTGGATAGTTTTTTAGCCATACCTTTTCCATACGTTCCTCCTGGGGTTATTTTCTCTATTATTTTTTTGGTGTCGGGTTACGCTCAAGCTTTTGTTTATACCTGCAACACTTTTCCCGCCTGCCAAAATTCTTTTTTATTTTTGTTTGTAGTATTTACATTATCGCAGGAAGATCGCCGCAATTGAAAAGCAGAACGAATGGTGTAAAACATGAATCAACAGATGAGAGGCACTCAATGCCTGTCTGCTGTGTAAAGGGAGTTTGCAGAGCAGATGACACTGGGAGCCTGTCTGAGAACTAAGAAATCAACAATTTCCCAAAAAACCAATTTTTTAAGTTATTGAAAATAAAGAACTTAATTTTTTATTAAATTGTTGAAAATCGTATTTTTGGCTATTCTCAGACAGGCTCCTAGCCTCTTTGAATGCTTGCTGTCATATTCATGAACCAAACCAGTCAGATAAAATCGTCCTTAATTCAATTATAGTCAATTCTAAAATAATATCCTGAATCCTGTTTGAAAATCAGTAGCATACTATTTCATTATTTGCTAATATCGGTCGTTACTTAATCAAAGCAAAAATAATGATGCCTAATATAAAAATTCTAGATAGAGACATTGAAACCAGCTTGTATATTTTTTCATTAGCTATTTCATTTATCTCTATTGGCGGATTTGGTATCTATAGAATAATAAAAGGGGATCTGACCCTTGCTTCGATTGATCTTTCGGTTTCAATCTTTTTAGCGTACACATTGAAACAGGTATTATGCAATACATTCACTAACCGGCATAAATTTCTAATTATCGTTATCTGCATGATTGGCGTAGCTGCTGTGCTTTATAACAAAGGAAGCAGTGAAATTTACTGGGCCTATCCCCCGATTACGGCTGCTTTCTTTTTTATCGACTTACGCAAGGCTCTCCCCCTGAATATTGTTTTTATTGCAATTGTGCTGGCAATACTGATCCCTGAGATTACTCTTCCCCAATTTTTTAGCATCTCGGTTACACTGATTCTTATTTGTGCTTTTGGTTATACTTTTAGCGCACGCACCGAGCTTCATGGTAATGAATGTATAAAACTGGCAGAAATTGATCCATTAACCGGTCTGAACAATCGCCGTTCACTAACAGACAGGCTTAAAAAAGAGATTAGTTATTATCAAAACAATATTCAGAGATCCTCGTTACTTATTCTGGATATCGATCACTTTAAAAAAATAAATGATACCTATGGTCATAACTTTGGAGACCGGATTCTGGTTAAATTTGCTAAAACGCTCAAGAAAACAGTAAGGGAAACAGATAAGGTTTACCGCTATGGGGGCGAGGAATTTATTATAGTTACCTGTAATACACGATTATTTAATGCTGCCAGGCTGGGGGAATATATCAGACAACTGACAGAACAGACATTAATCGTCGAAAACAAGCCAATCACTGTTTCAATCGGTGTTGCCGAGGTTCGCAAGGATGATACCCATGAAACATGGTTACACCGGGCTGACCACGCACTTTACAGAGCCAAGGGTGCCAACCGGAATCAGGTTTATCTTGCGCATGGTGATAAAAATAGCTGCACCTACAAGCCTTATGTTAGAACAATAAAAAACAAACAACTGGAAAGAGAAGCCATGCTGCAGTGATTTTTCTGCAAAATCTCTTCTGGCTGTTTAGATACAAAAATATATAAAAAACAGGGGGGATGGGTATCAGAAGACAGAAGACAGAAGACAGAGGACAGAAGACTGACCTGTGAGTGAATCTTGCGACAAGCCCTTTTAACAAGCCGAGCAACGCAGATATCAGCGGATCAGGGCTTTC
>JALVDQ010000142.1 GCA_027008885.1 Thiotrichaceae bacterium
AGCCCCGGGGCAAGCTCATTAACTACAAATGTCCAGATATTCATTAAGGCTTTAGCATTGTCATAAGCCTTTTCACCAGAAAACAACAAATAAAACGCACCACCACCGCGACGCGAAAACACATAATCGTCAGAGTGTCGAAGGTTTAAATTAGACAGCAGGGAATCCAGCGGTCCATGCTCCCCGGTTAAACTTTCCAGAATTTCACTAGCGCCAACCATTTCCTTGAGTTTTCCACTATCCAGAATATATTTTTGAATGGTGTGCGCTTCAAACAGGTATGAGTAGTGCATTATTTCTCCTTGTGTCCTGCGTGTTCTATTAGGGGTATAACTGCTTTTAGATCAGTTTTGTTTTATATGGTCGGATTAAACTGAATTAATCCGACATAATCGTAACCAGCTAGTATCACAGATAATACTAGCTTCAAAGATTAAATTTGATTTGGGTAATTAATAATATTATCAGGGGGAGAATGATAATTAGTTTGAGGTTCGCATATAACTTGGGAAATGCTAATAAACACAGAGATCTGCATTCCATGATTTCCAGGGAAAAGAGAGTGTAATACTGCTACGACAGCTACAAAGACCTTTAAGGCTCTATATTTACCTTTTGACATAATAAGATTTCCAATGCTCGGTGAATATTTAATTAAATGTTTAAAGTGTTTAAAATGCTTATGTTTTCATAATTAACTCCAGAATAAATGTAAGTGATAATAAAGCTCTGCGCCTAATATTTAATCTAAAAATTAAATATTAAACGAAATTGGATTTTCGTATTAATACCCTATCACGCGGGTAATTTTGAAAGCCAACGGCGCAGAACTGGCTCTTTTCTAGCCTAGAAAAGACAATTTGTCAAATATATTTTTTAAACATCTTTACTGAGTCGTATAATTTCATACTGCCCAAAACCCATACTGGCATTCTTCCCGACGTGTAGCCATTGTCCAAGGTATAGAAACTGCCATAGGGGTTCATGCTGTTGCAGCTTAATATTAAGTTCTCCTGTCCAGCCATGTTTGAAATTGTATTTGTTTTTGCTGCGGTGGGTGTTTTTTTGCCACTGCAAATTGCCTTGCACGGGCACGGTTTGGGTCAGTTGTTTAAGTTTCTGGTAGTCTGCCTTTAACTGTTTTCCGGTGCTAAAGTATTGCATCAGGCTAATCCGCCGGATAATGCTCATTATAAAACGATCCGCTTCAAAGTGGGCTTGCCGGGCTGATTTTCCTGTGGGTTTGTAGGGTGTGTAAAGTTTTAGCGTGATCTGATCAGGGCTTGCCGGTATTGTTTTTAACGCTTGCTTGCCAGTTTCTGAATTTATAATTAAAGGCGTGTGCTGATCAAAAATCACTTTTTTATCTACTTTTGCTCCTGCTGCTTCCTTTATTTCTGTAACCCTGATTAAAGCTGCCTTGCTTCTGTTTTCACCAAAGCCTGATTTCCCTGCGATATACATTGCCCTGACGAGGGTTTCCAGATACTGACTGGCATTGCCCGCAAGAAAAATCTTTACTGCAAAATCCTGTCCTGCCTTAACAATATGACGCTGCACCCTGCTGATATGAATAATATGCGGAGACGGAATATTATTGCCGGTATTAATGACCTGGCTTTGGGAATGACCTTGAGGCAGATTAACACTATGGAACAAACCGCTATAATCACAGCGGGAGGCATACAGGCAGTTTTCGCAATCGTTCGCCAGTGTAAGACAACTCAATTCCCGCAGGGCTTTGCCAAGAACACTGTGCCAAAGCGAACCACTAAAATCAGGGAAAAAAACAGAATCGACTGCCTCATAGGTAAACTCATATTCAGCAATTGGCAATTCTAAACGCATTAAATGTGCATTAACCCCCCTGTAGACTTTATAGCTACTTCTTATAGCATATAAATCAAGCGGGACAATAAGTTTTAATTATTATTTTTGATATTTATCGGTTATCTGTTTCTTAGTGGTTAATAACTACCCACCCCCTCTATTTTTACATGTTTTTCAAATACCCTATATTCGCGGGTAACCATCCAGACCCATCACTTTTGAAAAACAATTTAATATCAATAACTTACAGTTATTTTTTATACATTAAAAGAGATATATTCAAGTTAGTATTAACTTGCTAAAAATCAATCACTTATAGGAATTTTCTTTAAAATTCCAAACAAAACCAAAGAATCCTCCCTATTTTCACATCTCTTTATAGATATAAATCAGTCAAATAATCTAATTTTTAAAGAACCACCCGTTAAATCGCACCCCACCTATAAAAACAAAAGACACTGGTTGAACCCGAGACTGTAATCAGAGGAACTGCTTATTAATACCAGTTTTCTAATTTTAGATCTGGAACTCTATTAAATTCCTTGGTGTTATTAGTAACTAATATTCCTTGGTATGCAACTGCTGTACCTGCTATCAACAAATCATATGGTTCAATTGGAGCCCCTTTTTTCTCTAAATTGGCACGGATCAAAGCAGAACAACGGGCTTCTTGGCTGTTAAAAGGTAACACTTCTACTACTGAACATATTTCATTTAACTGGGCTTGCCTTTTTCTAGGTGAATTTGATTTTGCTATTCCGTATTCAAGTTCATATAAAACAATAGAAGGAATAGCTATCTCTTTTGGAGAAGTAGCTAACAATTTACTAGGAACATTACCCATACCTTTAAAGAAATAAATTAGTGTATTAGTATCTAAAATATACATCAAATTGATTCTCGTTCAATATCTGTACCGATACTATCCCTAAGGCTGTCTATTGCTGGAAAATCTTCCCACGAACCAGCAAGATTTGCTATAGATTCTGGCCATTCATTAGCTACCTTATCTTGAATAAGTTTTGCGATCCATTTGCTCTTTGACAAATTTGCAGACTGTGCTGCTAATTTCATTCTTTGTTCAATTTCTTCTTCTAAATATATTGTTACTTGACTCATAAATTCCACCTTGAATAAAAAATATATGTGTAATTATATGTGTTTAATTGATTTTGTCAATTGCCGGACAATAAAAGAGAACGTTGTTAAGTACTTGAAATAGCTGTGCTGTCTCCGTGCGAGAGAGTCAGATTAGAGTGCGTTGTTTGCCGATAAGGTGAAACAAAATCTTAGTTTTCAACCAAATCTAATACCCTATCTCGCGGGTAATGATCCAGACTGTTATTGGAGGCTTAAGATGAAGATTATTTGGTCTTAATACCCTATCTCGCGGGTAATGATCCAGACGAGAAGTCGAAATAGACAGTAATGGCTGTATGTCTTAATACCCTATCTCGCGGGTAATGATCCAGACATTGAAACTTTGAATCCAGGCCACCCGGTCTGGTCTTAATACCCTATCTCGCGGGTAATGATCCAGACATATGCACCAAACCAACGCGCCTCTGATGAGGCGTCTTAATACCCTATCTCGCGGGTAATGATCCAGACTTTTCCCGTGCAATACGGGATTGAATTAAAAGTCTTAATACCCTATCTCGCGGGTAATGATCCAGACTTGAAGGTTGGGGATATCTTTTTTTCATGGAAAAGTCTTAATACCCTATCTCGCGGGTAATGATCCAGACAATAAACTTGAGGCTGTACGAAATAATTTTGGAGTCTTAATACCCTATACTGCAGCCTTCAATTAGTGATTGAATAATGTCACAAAAACAGGTAAAAATAAGTTTTTTTATAAATTATCCCGAGTTTC
>JALVDQ010000143.1 GCA_027008885.1 Thiotrichaceae bacterium
TAAAAGAAAATGACTTGATTTTGCGATCATCATCAAAGGTAAAACCAATCGGTGACACATTATTCAGCCAGCGCAAATACTGCACCGGCGCAGGGTCATCCAGCCCGTAACGCTTGTTGTAATAATCGAGTAGCGCCTGTTTTTGTGCAGGTTTGAGGTCTTGCCCCTGAATCAAACCTTGCGCGCTGATTCCGCCTGGTGCAGCAGCCATCACTGAGAACACCACAATGGTAATCCCCAGCAGGGTAGGAATCATCAGCAGCAAGCGTCGTATCAAGTAAGTAATCATTAGCTGGACAACTTAGTTAGTATGCTTTTGCAAGGCTTTCGGAATGTAGTTTTCAATGCTGCCAATATTCAGCCCTGTCTTGGTCATGCGTACATTCTTGATGCGTTTGTTGTAAAAACCAATGGTTTTACCACGAACCAGAAAGGTATAGGGCAAATCATCATAAAGGATTCTTTCTGCTTTATGCCAGAGCAACATGCGTTTGGCTTCATCGGTTTCACGCCGCGCTGCTTCGATGACTTTATCCAGCTCCTTGTTTACATAAGAGGTGCGGTTATCACCTTCCTTTATCTGGGAGCTGTGGAAAATCTGGTACAGATCACTTTCAATCGTGCCACCCCAACCCAGCGTAATCGCCTGAAAATCTTTTTTATCCAGATGCTCCAGCATTACCGGCCATTCGGAAGGAACCGGTTTTAGCTTGATGCCTGCCCGTGCATACATATCCTTAAGCAGGAGCACCATGCGCTTGGTGGATTCATTATTACCAAAATAGATCAATTCAAATTCAAACGGCTTGCCATCCTTGTCTTCAATCACACCGTCACCGTCGCGGTCTTCAAAGCCTGCCTCTTTTAACAGTGCTTTGCCTTTTTCAATATCCTGACCACGGTATTTCAGGGATGGATCATGCTGCGGGCTGATATCACCAAAGGGACTGACGGCAGGTATGCGGTAGCCAAGATATACGTCATCCGCAATTTTTTGCTTGTCAATCAGCCAGGTCATTGCCTGTCTCACGCGCTTGTCCGCAAAACGTGTGGGTTTGCCATCCAGACGCTGGTTCCAGCCAATATAAGCATAGCCGCCAGAGGGTGAAACATAGTTAAAGCGGTTGCTGATCTCATTCAACTGCTTGTCATCTTTGAGCTTTTCAAAGTCGATTGGCTGCGCCCCGCTGTAAAGATCAATATCGCCATTTCTAAAGGTGGTCAAACGCGCACTGTCATTCTGGATAATACGCCACATAAAGCGGTCGAAACTGGGTTGGACTGGCCCCCAGTAGCGGTTATTTCTAACCAGCTCGATATTATCCTGGTCGGTTTTCCAGTTTTTCGGGTCAAGCAGGCGGTAAGGTCCTGTGCCAATCAGCAAGCCTTTGGACTGGTTAAATTTTTCAGGGTCTTTCAGATAAGGCTCATAGAATTTTTTGGACAGAATATCCATGCCACCCGAAAATGCCAGCGCCTTGAAATAGGGCTTTTCAAAGACAAATTCAACTTCATATTTACCCAGTGCCTTAACGCTGGAAATCTGCTTGTAATAAGCCCGCAGACTTGGTGCCTTGATCTTGTCATTCATAATAAAATTGTAGGTGAACACCACATCTTTTGAATCGAACGGCTCGCCATCCGAGAACACCACATCATCACGCAACTTGAAGGTGATGGTTAAACCATCATCACTAATCTTCCAGCTTTTTGCCAGTTTGCCCTGCCACTTGAGCGTATCCGGGTCTCGTGTTAATAAGGATTCAAGCACATGACTCTGCACATCAGATGCATAAGCATCCGTCGATACCAGTGGTGTCACCGTCTGCAAGGTATTGGAAAATGAATCAACAAACCAGCCACCCAGTGCATAATCAGGCATTTTGGTGGCTTTATACGCCTCCTTAAACGCATCTGGAATCGCATCCAGCTCACTTTTCTTTGCAGCATTTTCTGATTTTTTCGGCGCTGCCGTGCTTGCCTGTGCGGGCATGGCGGTTTCTGCCGCTTGTGTCGTTTGTGCTGTTACAAGCCGCATATTGGAAATTTTCTGTTGCAGCTTGCTGATAGAACCACGCAAGGCGCTAACGTCTTTGGACTGTTCTGCCAGCGTATTTTCCATCGTCGAAAGCTTAATCCACTGCCGATCAACCTGATTCATGGAAAGTAGTAACAGGATGATTAAAAGAATAATCATGCCAAACAGAAGGAAATCTTTGCTAGTGAATGTTTTTTTCATTTGTGTTTTTAATTGCTTGGTTTTTTAATATATTAATTATTATATTTATACGCATAAGTCGCGAACTTTCGTAATGATAATCTAAAAAGTAGGGTTTTGTCTCTTAAAAAAGATGAAGAGATCGCTAATCGCTATATAAGCACCACGCAAAATTGCTACAAGCCAATCTACAAATAATGAACTCTTGTTTTTCCCTGCACTCTATAATTATTCAATGAAAGGGAGTTTACCATGAAATTTTTATACGCAACTTTGCTGGTATTAATTGCCTCTGCTCTTATTGCCTGTTCCCATTATACAAAAGCAACGGCTAAACCCACGCCAGACGAATCTTACCAAAGCAGTATGAAGCGCCTCGATAAGGAAATTAAAGCACTCATCGGCTCAGCAAGTTGTTCCTCCGACAGTCAATGCCATAGCATCGGTTTTGGGCATAAGCCCTGCGGCGGATTTTATGCCTATCGGATTTATTCCGATAAAAACACCAACGTCAATCTGTTGAAATCCAAAGTATCCCGGTACAATGCACTTTCAAGGGAGTGGAACAGAAAAAACCAGCTTGCTTCAAACTGCATGATGTTGATGCAACCACAATTAGCCTGCCGTAATCAAACCTGCCAGATAAAATAATGCCATGAGCAAATTATATAAATTACTAACTTTTTCTGCTGTCATGCTCTTATTGACAGCCTGTACGGCGACACCTGCAAGCCCCAAAGCCGTTACCAGCGACATACAGCAGACCTTAAACAAACAGTTGGCACTATGGGAAAAAGCTGCAATAGACAACTATTCTTATGTATTTCAACGTAGCTGTTTTTGCACCCCGGAATATACCAAAGCAGTGCTTGTTCGTGTCAGGGAAGGCAATGTCGTTGATGCACGTTTCAAGGACAGCAACAAGGTACTTCCAAAAGCACTGGAAAGAAACAGGCAAACCATTAAAAATCTGTTTGACATAATACAAAATGCCATTAACCGGAAAGCAGCAAGCATTAAAGTAAAATATGATCCCAAATATGCCTATCCAGGCTCAATCGCAGTGGATTATGATGCACAAATTGCTGATGAAGAACTGTATATTAGCGCAAAAGATTTCAAACCTGATCAGTGAATTTCTGCTTAAATCTGTTGCTTTACTCAATGCGCAGCCTGGATTAGCGTAGCGTAATCCAGCAAAGTGCCACAATCTTGTCGGATTACGCTCAGGCTAATCCGACCTACGAAACTCTATTTTCTGTCTTCTGTTCTCTGTCCTCTGTCCCACCCATCCCCCTTTTTTTTATATATTTTGCAACTGCTCAAATTTACCCTTTTTTTATTTAAGAAGGTGAAAGGGCATAATTTATAAGCATATATAGCACTTTTAACACAGCTATTGATAAAATAGAGGGTAAGCCAAGCAGTTACATTGTTAGATTTATTATGCTTAATATGAGTTTTAGCCAGAAAGTGCTTTGCA
>JALVDQ010000144.1 GCA_027008885.1 Thiotrichaceae bacterium
TACAGGCTACATGCTCGGTTCTGTCCTCTGTCTTCTGTCCTCTGTCTTCTGTCCTCTTTCTTCTGTCTTCTGTCTTCTGTCTTCTGTCTCACCCATCCCCCCTGTTTTTTATATATTTTGGGTAGTAACACAATTTTATCGCAATCAAGTACCCACTTCTCCCCACCATATCCCAACTATAGAGATAGAGAACAAAAACGTATTAAGCTATACTTGTAATTAATGTTCCTGCATAAGAGAATTACGCGGAATAGTTATTCTTTTTCAAGAATTTACATCGCAAATGTTCGCAAAACAAGATGTGTCTCTAATGGGAGGTTTTTGACCGTGAAGAGTATAAATACTGCAATAGACCTCTATAAAAATGGACGACTTTCAGCAAGCGCAGCAGCCGAATTTGTGGGTGATCTGGATCGCTATCAGTTTCTGTATGAATGTAAAAAAAGAGGTGTTGAACCTCAAACCTATGAAAGCGAGGAAGAATTACAAGAAGAAATTGAAATGCTGGCACAAGAGTTGTAATAATCATTGTTGCCGAAGCATCAGCCCTGGCGATATATGACTGCCCGCATATCCTGAAAAACCACAGATTTCAATACGGCCATTCACCAATATAGTTGCCTCGGGGTGAATAGTTACATGCCCAGATTTGTGACAAATCCGGGCAGATTGCCATGGCGCAGCCTACTTTTTGGGTTTCGTGCCAGACGATCTGGGTGAAGTGTCCACAGTCCTTGCCTGGCTGACAGGTGTTTGTCTGGTAGTTATAAAAATTTTCTTCTTCTGCCCACGCCTGAAATACTTTTTTTACGTCGATGTCCTGCAAAAGCACTTCACCGTCGCTAAAAACTTCCGGGCTTGCCCAAAAGAGGTTTTCTCCGTAGATTTGCCGAAAGGGGCTATTGCCTGTATTGGGGCGATGAATCATGGCGCAGTTTTTTGTTCTTGCCAAATAATTAACCCATTGGGAAGCATAGTTCGCCAGATGATCCGACCAGCGTAAGGGAAGCTGGGAGTGAGCTGCTCTTACGCTATTATGCAGATGAGTCATTCCCTTAAATGTGTCAGGCTCTGTTGCAAACAAAACGCTACAGCCCTGGATAAGACTGAATACCAAGATAAGTAAGTATAATCCCTTGTTCATAACGTAAACTGTATTGATTAATTGACAATACAGTTTACGGTTTAGTCTTTTTCAGTCACGGAGCTTCAGGATTGAAGGCTTTAGTCAGCCGTTAATAGGTAGCACTACGATTGCCTGTGGTTAATTCTTCTATCAGCAATGACTTGCAATTAATGCCTTCGGGTTTGGTAAGTCCCATCAGGTGCAGTACCGTGGGAGCAATATTGCTTAATCCTCCGCCAGTACGCAAGCGCCAGTATGACTGATCTATAATCAGGCAGGGAACCGGATATACCGTATGTTGCGTATTTGGTTCGCCGGTGAAAGGGTCAACGTATTCATCACAGTTACCATGATCGGCAGTGAGTATCACCGAATAGTCATTTTCAACGGCACTGTCAAGTACCCGACCAACTTCGCTATCGAGTGTTTCAACCGCTTTAATAATTGCTTCGGGAATGGCTGTGTGCCCAACCATATCACCATTTGCAAAATTAACCACAATGAAAGCGTGTTCCTGCTGATTGAGTGCCTTGATTATTTCATCAGCAATTTGTTTGGCGCTCATCGCAGGAGCTTCATCATAGGTATGTACGCGCGGTGAATCGACCATAATGCGATCTTCGCCCGCATAGGGTGTTTCGCGTCCGCCATTTAAAAAGAAAGTAACGTGCGCGTATTTTTCTGTTTCTGAGCAGTGCAACTGTTTGTAACCGGAGAGGCTGATTGCATGTGCAAGATTGGTGAGCGGGCGCTCTGGCGGAAAGGCAACAGGAGCCAGTAATTTTTTGTCGTATTCGGTCAGGCAGGTAACCACAATCGGTTTATAATCACCACGATCAAAGCCTTCAAAGTCTTCCATACCCAGCGCAGCAGCCAGTTGACGCGGGCGATCATTGCGAAAATTAAAAAATATCAGTGAATCATCTGCCTGCACCGTTTCGGCGTTTGGCAGGATACGCGGCAGGATAAACTCATCAGTCTCACCATTGGCATAGGCATCATCAATCGCCTGGAGTGGATCAGATGCCTGCTTTCCAATGCCATGAACCATTGCATCCCAGGCAACCTTGGTGCGCTCCCAGCGGGAATCACGATCCATGGCATAAAAACGCCCTGTTATGGTTGCAATTCTGCCACCGTATTTATCCAGCGCTTCCATCAGCTGTGCAATGTATTTTTTTGCCGATTTGGGTGATGTATCTCGCCCGTCCGTAATAACGTGAACGACTGGTTCAACGCCATTTTTCTTGCACATTTTGATCAGCGCGCAAAGATGATTCACATGACTATGCACGCCACCATCAGAAACCAGACCAACCAGATGCACCGGGCGATTGTTTTCTTTTGCCAGAAACATGGTGTTACGCAGCACGATATTTTTCCTGAAGCTGCCATCTTCAATGGCGTCATCAATACGCACCAGATCTTGCTTGATTATGGTGCCACAACCTATCGTCAGATGCCCCACTTCGGAATTACCCATTTGTCCATCTGGCAAACCGACTGCAGCGCCGGAAGCCTGCAAGGTGGTATGCGGGTATTTACTAAAATACTCATCCAGATTGGGCGTATTCGCCTCATGGAAGGCATTATTTTTTTTGCTCGGATTTACACCAACGCCATCCATAATAACAAGTAGTGTTTTGCGGCGTGGAACGATTCTTTGAGTCACTTGAGATCCTGTAATTTGTTAAATATTATACTCTTCACACTTAAGCATACCTTGCTTTTAGCAAGTACCCAAACAAAATTAATTTAACAAAATTTTGTTTCCTGTTTTTTGATATTCAAGGCATTGCGACGGCAGTATAGTGAACTATGTAGAGCGGGTACTTAATACAGCACAGGGTAATTTGCCGTCTCGGATTGAAACAGCCAGTTTGAAACAGTGCTTCCAACTTTACGCGAGAGTCTCTCAAAAAAGTCCTTTTTAGGATTAAAATTAATCATCACGGGTGCTTTTATGATTTCTCTGGCAACATAGGCATCACTGCCAAAACCATCTATCAGACCCAGTTTTTTGGCACCTTCTCCAGTCCAGAACAAGCCACTAAAAATATCAGGATCGTCTTTCAGACGCTCTCCCCTGCCCGCTTTGACTGCATCAATAAAGTGTTTATGGGTTGTTGCCAGCAGCTTTTTAACAAAGGCTTCTTCATCAGGCTTACGCGGTGAAAAGGGATCAAGAATTGCCTTGTGCTTACCTGCGGTTAGCTCACGATTTTCTATGCCTATTTTTTTCATCGCCTCAACCACGCCAAAGCCTTTCATGCGTACCCCGATTGATCCCACCAGACTGGATTTATTGGCATAGATCTGATCTGCTGCGGAGACAATAAAATAACCGCCCGAAGCACACAGGTCAGCTGCTACGGCAATAATCTTTTTATCTTTGTACTTTTCCTTTAAACGACGAATTTCATCATAGACATAGCTGGACTGAACCGGACTTCCGCCGGGGCTATTGCAGCGTAAAACAATCCCTTTGGCTTTTTTATCTTGAAACGCATCCTGCAAGGCGGGAATGATATTGTCCGCA
>JALVDQ010000145.1 GCA_027008885.1 Thiotrichaceae bacterium
ACAGGCTTTTTTTGCAGAAAATGAAATCCAAAAACCGGGAATAATTGTGTATTAATGAGTGGGGAATTTCGACACCCTAGGGGATGGGTGGCAGAGGACAGAGGACAGCAGGGTATGTAGTCTGTGTTTCGTTTCTCGGCACAGACTACGCGAAATATGTTTTCTGAACTAAAAATGATTTTGTCTCATAACAGAAATATCGCTATATTCCTTTTTACTTTTTTTGCACCTTCTTGTTTTCTTTATCATGCCATCATGCCTTTAATTATTGGTTCATACAAACTAAAAAGCCGCTTTTTGCTTGCGCCCATGGCAGGTATTACCGATAGGCTCTATCGTGATCTTTGTCGATCTTTTG
Source organism: Thiotrichaceae bacterium (assembly GCA_027008885.1). Classification (GTDB taxonomy): domain Bacteria; phylum Pseudomonadota; class Gammaproteobacteria; order Thiotrichales; family Thiotrichaceae; genus Cocleimonas. The sequence goes on from JALVDQ010000145.1 coordinate 359, forward strand.
GTGCAGGATTAGCCACATCTGAAATGATTTCTTCAGATTTATCCCTTTTAAACACCAGAAAAACCCAAAGCCGGCTCCTGCACAAGAGCGAAGCTCAACCACGCTGTGTGCAAATTTTAGGCACAGAGCCCAAAGTTATGGCTGAAGCCGCAAGGTTTAACGAGAGCATTGGCGCAGATATTATTGATATCAATATGGGCTGCCCTGCCAAAAAGGTTTGCCGCAAGGCAGCTGGATCAGCACTTATGCAAGACCCTGAGCTGGTCAGAAAAATTCTCACAGAAGTAGTCAATGCGGTTAATATACCAGTGACCGTGAAAATAAGAACAGGAACAAGTGCCACGCAAAGAAACGCGCTAAGCATTGCAAAAATAGCAGAGGACTGTGGAATATCAGCTTTGGCTGTTCATGGCAGAACCAGAAAACAAGCCTACAAGGGTTTTGCAGAATTTGAAAGCATTCGGCGAATCAAGCAGCAATCAAATATTCCTGTCATTGCAAATGGTGATATATCAAATACACATGATGCAAAATTTGTCCTGAACTATACCCGGGCGGACGGTCTCATGCTGGGTAGAATCACGCTCGGTCAACCCTGGATATTTCAAGAGTTAATCAATGGCTTAGCAAACAAGAAAGAAAAGCAGGTGTTATCAAACAAGGATATTAAATGTATAATTATTGAGCACATCAAGAATATTCATACCTTTAATCCGGGTAATAAGCCGCTCGATCAGAGCAGGATAGCGAGGAAGTATATTGATTGGTATTTATACAGACTGATAGGACAGGAAACAAGCTTACTAAATAAATACAGGCAAGAAGTATTCTCAATTACAGAAGCCAAACAACAGCTTCAGACACTGGAGAATATCCTGGATGAAATATTTATTTGATTTTTAGTGAGTAATTTCCTTTCCTACGTTGTCAAAACTTTACACTCAAGGACTCGTTGAAGGTATGAATCATCCTATGAAAAATCTTCCAGTAACAACACCAAATGGGCTCTCACTTGCGGAAACAACCAGAGCCACCGTTAAAGAATACTTACAACTTTTAGGCAATCAGGATGCCACTTATTTATATAGACAAATTATTGATGAAGTAGAAAAGCCTCTTCTTGAGGTTCTAATGGAACACACCAATGGCAACCAGTCTCGTACTGCAGCCCTTCTTGGTATCAACAGGGCGACTTTAAGATCAAAACTTAAAAGACATTCCCTTATTTAGGGTTTCTCTGTTAATTCTGGTTTAGAACTGCTTTAAAAATTACCTCTAGGAGTCTGTCTGAGAACTGGGATTGAAACGAAAATTTCAGAATTATTATAAGGTGAGTTTATCAAGAGAGGCAAATAGTCGCTCTATTTAACGAACTTGATAAGCTCAGATTATGATGATTGTGGGATTTGCAGTCAATTTCTAGTTCTCAGACAGGCGGGGATAAAATACAACCATCCTCTTCAGGGGATAGGGACGATACACAAATATCGGGTGTGTATTGCTTTGCCTGCGATCTGAATCGGTAAAATTACACTTTATCTTGTAAATTCAGCCTGTCTGGTTTGAGTTTTTCAGCATAATATTTGCAAATGAAAACATTCCGAGCAAGTCATAGCGTATATGCGAGCTTAATCCAGTACATCAACAATATTAAACTGGCTGATACTGACTGATAAAAGGTGCTTTAATTTAATTCCTGCATCTTCGGTCATGAATCGCCAGTTCATGGAACTGCTTATTCCATTTCTTTCATTGACCTACGCATCAACCTGTTGCGATAAAAAATCCATTCCTTCCATCCTGTCCCGTAAGCACTGCCGAGATAATCAACTCAATTCAATTTCCACCATGTTCAAGCAGCTACCGTGCTTCGAGCTATAATGGAACTCCAGTTTACCTAACAAGCGACATGCCTCGAAGAACTTGTCTTAGCCCTGCCAGGACTGCGATCCTCCGCCCTGCTCTTAAAAATTATCCTCTCAATATTATTAGGCAACTTGTCACACTTGACTGGGACAATGTATCAAGCTAAACCAGCAATTATTGTGCCATTCCTTAATTTTTCTGCTTAAAATATTGTAAAAACAGGGGGGATGGGTATTATATCTATCCTAAGGATGATTTAATCAATTAAATATAAAGTTAGGAGCGGCACAATTATAATAAAATCCAATTATTACGCAGGATTTTTGCTTCTGAGCAGATAATCTCAAGAGGTACAGTTTATTGCAATGATTTGAGATCATTTAGGCAGAAGTATAGACGAGCAGGAATGCCGGGGTTATTGTTGTGCCGTATCCGTATCTTGGAACCCCAGGTATCCATGTACCCCAACGAAAATTATGGTGATCCAAAATGACAGCTAAAACCCAAAAAAGCAATATTGATATGAAAAATATTAAAAGAGCTAAAACAGGCGGCTATCAGATACAGTTTATAGTTAATGGCAAGAGCCATTCCGGATTTTCAATGGACTTGTCCGAAGCTGTCAAGATACGGGATAAAATGAGAAAAGAACTAAATATTATCCCTAATGGTGCATTTAAGAAGAAAAGCAGCAAGTACAAGAAGTCGCTCATCCCTGGTACCAAACAACTAATGCATGTAGGCATAACATTTACAAGTTTTGTTAATCGGGGCTATGAAACTTATTATATATTGGTTAACTGGAAAGATTATCAGGGAAAGCAGAAATGCAAGAGTTTTTATTGCGGAAAAGAATCTACCTATACGGTTAAAAGAGGCAAGGAAATCTACAAACATGCACTTAAATTCAGAAAAGCCTATGAGAAAGCCGTTTTAGATGGAACCTTGCGGGATTTTGATCCGACTCTTTTTAATATAAGTAACACAAATAATAAAACCGGAAACAAGAGTGCCAGCAAGCCTGAAAAATCCAGCAATCGTTTGCTCAAGCGCCGCCGCATGCAACTACGCCGGAGATAAGAACCTGCCTGGAAATATCGCTACGACTCATATTTCCAGGCAGGTTCCAGGAATTTTACGGTAGCTTCCATATTCCCGGACAGATTTTTAAACTTGGCTTATAGTAATTCACTCCTGGTTCTCGGACAGGTTCTTACGCCGACGACCAACACCTAATTTAAGGAAAGAAATATGTATAGAATTAATGGACTAATCACTGTACTACTACTGTTGTTATCAGCATCAACCCAGGCAAAACTTCCCATTGGCATGAATACCAATGAGATTTTACAGGTTGATCCCAGCGTTCCTTTTGTGAATCTGTTTAAAATGTCGATGCCTTTCAGGGAAGCCAGAAAACTGACAAAAGGCAAGATTATCTATGACCGGGATGGCTGGCCACGCAATCTCAATGGCGGACAGGCAGGCAGCTATGTGGTCCACTGGATACCTGCCGGAAGCATTCCTGATGGTCGTTATACGGTTCTTTATGACGGTGAAGGCCAGATTGTGTATGAGGGTGATGCCAGAGTAGTTCATTCACAACCAGGAAAAGACATTGTTGAGGTTAAAGCAGGTGCAGACAATAACTTGCAAATTTCCCTGATTATCAAGCGCTCAGAACCACAAAACTATTTGCGGAATATTCGTTTTTTATTGCCTGGCGGTATTTGCGCAAACAATCCTTTTCAACGGGTTAACAGTGCCCGTCAATGCAGAGGCAATTACCTGCCCTTTGAAAAATACTACGATAAAATTCTCTTCAATCCGGATTATCTGCGCTTTATGAAAGATTTTAAAGTCATCCGCATGATGAATATGTCAGGTATCACGCGCAATCCGATTCATAGCTGGGAGCAGATGCCACATATGAGCAAAGCAACCTGGGCAGGTAAAGAAGGTGTGCGTGGCGCGCCGCTTGAAGTCATGGTAAGGCTTGCAAATATTCTTAATCGTGATGCCTGGTTTAATATTCCCCACGCTGCAGATAATAATTTTGTCAGACAATACGCAAGCTACTTAAAACAACACCTGAAACCTCATCTAAAAGCCTATATTGAATATACCAATGAAAACTGGAATACCGTTTTTATGCAAAGCAAATACACCAAAAAAATGGGTATGAAACTTAGGCTGGATCGGGATATTAATCAGGCAAGTTATAAATATTATTCACAACGCGCTGTTGAAATATTCAGAATTTTTGAGCAGGTCTTTGGCAATACCAAAAGGCTCGTAAGAGTGATGGGTGTCTGGTCAGCCAACCGCTATATGACACCTGTTGTTATGGAGCACAAAGGTGCTTATCGTTATGTCGATGCAATGGCAATCGCACCCTATTTCTTTGTTCACAGAAAAGCCCTGGCAGGTGTTAACAGTGTCCCCAGTGTATTCAAACTGTTAAAGGATGACAAAAGGAACCCCTATTCCATGAATAACGTCTATAAAATGATCAGACAACAAATGGAATATGCCAAAAAGTACAAGGTCAAGCTGATTGCATACGAAGGCGGACAACACCTTACCGCACCCGGAACACACTCCACCAGAGATTATCCTAACCCCTACCTAATTGGAGCCAATCGTGCACACACAATGGAAACATTTTATGTCGATTTCCTTAACCACTGGAACCAGATAACGGGTGGTTCACTCTTTGTGGCTTTTTCTGCACCCAGAAACTGCCAATATTATGGCTGCTGGGGAATAAAGGAATATATAAACCAGCCTGACAGCCAGGCACCAAAGTATCGTGCTTTAAAACGCTTTTTTTAACGGATACAAAAAAAGCAAAAAAGCCACAGAAACTGTGGCTTTTTTGCTTTTGCTGGTTACTGGATTAGTTATTAAACTTCAATAGCCAATCCATTTATCACATTTTAGTCATTACCGACATACACTATGACGAGAGCGGCATCCTTGTTTCCTTCTGAATCAACAATGTCATACCAGAAACTATCTGTACCAGTAAAATCCTCATCTGGTGTGTATTTAATGCTATTGCCTATTAACTCGGCTTTTCCATGCTCTGGCATATCAACCGAAGTAATACTCAATCCTTCACCTTTGTCATTATCCAGCACACTGATCGTAATTGGAGTATTAACATCGGTTACCGTGTCATCAGGCTCGGCTTTTATACAAACATTACAGTCATCGCCTTTGACATCAACATTAACCGTTGCCTGGGCTGTATTACCCTGTCCGTCTCTGATGGTATAGGTAAATGTATCCATTCCGGTATTACCTGTTGAGCAAGAACTTGATGGAGTGTATACGATTGTATTTCCAGAAATCACCGCATTACCAAGACTCGCGCTTCCAACTCCAACAATACTCAAATTACCACTACCTGAATCATTATCAAGGACATTGATTGTAACAGCAGAGCAGTCAGTCGATGCACTATCATTTACAGCAGTGAGAGAACCACCGCCTCCGCCAGAACCAGCTCTAACTGTGATAGTAATCGTTGCTATATCAGTTTCTCCGCTGGCATTTTCTACTTCATAGTTCAGATAATCAACACCTGTGAAGCCAGAATTTGGAGTATAAACAATCTGTCCATTGACAATGCTGGCTGATCCATTTTCAGGGTTATCAACAATGCGCGTTATTCTTACAGCATTGTAGTCATTTGCAATGGCATCAATGGTAACAGGAGTGTTTAGATTGGTGCTGACAGAGTCATCTTCTGCTCCTACACCGCTTCCAGAACCCTGAGGTCTTACAGTAACAGTAACGGTTGCTGTTGTGGTATTACCCTGGGGATCTCTTACCTCGTAGGTAAAGTGATCTGTGCCAGTAAAGCCAGCCGCCGGGGTATAAACAATCTGTCCGTTAACGATGCTTGCTGTGCCGTGAGATGGCTGTGTCAGCGTACCTGTCAAGCTCGCATCAGCATCATCATTATCCAGCACGTCAATAGTAACCGCCTGACCCTGTGGAGTTGTTGCACTATCATCTGCTGCGTTGATACCACCTGAACCACCCTGAGGTCTTACGGTAACAGTGACGGTTGCAGTTGTGGTATTGCCCTGGGGATCAATCACTTCATAAGTAAAGTGATCTGTGCCAGTAAAGCCAGCTGCAGGAGTATAAACAATCTGCCCGTTAACAATACTTGCTGTACCATGAGATGGCTGTGTTAGCGTACCTGTTAATATGGCATCAGCATCATCATTGTTTAGCACATCAATTGTGACCGCCTGACCCTGAAGTGTAGTCGCTGAGTCATCTGCTGCATTGATACCGCCAGAACCACCCTGAGGTCTTACGGTAACAGTGACGGTTGCAGTTGAGGTGTTACCCTGCGGATCTGTTACTTCATAAGTAAAGCGATCCACTCCTGTGAAGCCGGCAGCAGGTGTATAAACTATTTTGCCATTTACAATGCTTGCACTTCCATGTAGAGGCTGGTTGACCACACGAGTGATACTTGCATCGGCATCATCGTTATTGAGGACATCAATAGTAACTGCCTGTCCCTGGCTTGTTGTAGCGGTATCATCTGCTGCGTTAACACCACCACCTGCTGAACATACCGTGACAGTAACATTTGCGGTTGTGGTATTTCCATTTGGATCTCTAACTTCATAAGTAAAGTGATCTGTACCAGAGAATCCTGAATCAGCAGTATATACGATCTTGCCGTTAGAAATGGTAGCTGAACCATGCATTGGTTGTGAAACAATGCGTGTTAATGTTGCATCAGCATCATCATTTCTCAGTACATCAATCGACATACCCTGGCTAGCGCTACAAACCGTAACGATATCATCTGCGGCATGTACTACATTATCACCACCCGCACTGCCTCCTGCTGTTGTTTGGTATGTGCTAACAGTTGTATTGTGCCTGATATTGTTATGCAATGCCCGTGTGATCCATGCAGGTGATGAAGGGATTACTTCTGTCTTCCAGATAACCCTTGGTGTACCAGGTCTGCCATTGTCAATCAGGACATTGTCATAACCAGCCGGTACATTTTTGAATCCTGCCACGACGCGACGAGTGCCTGTTTTTACAGTTTGCTGCTCTGTGCGATAAGCTGTCTTATAAGCCTTGCGTTCAGTAACATACTCAATATCTACACGACGGTTTTTAAAGCCCTGATCTGGTGTATTAGGGTATTTTGGATGATCTTTACCCAAACCACGAGCAAGCAGATGATCAGGATTAAAACCATTCTCAATCAAAAAGTTTTTAACAGCATTTGCACGTTGTTCAGATAAACGCTGGTCATAGGCGGCATCTCCCAGACCACAGGTATTACCGGTAATACGAATTACACCCTTATAACCATTTTTACGAATCTGTGCAGCAATCTGACGTAAACGATTCTTTGCTGAAGGAATTAATTTTGCGCTGTTTAGCTTGAAAAATGTTTGACCTTCAAGCTCCATGGTGCTTTTAACCAGCTGTTTATAAGGTTTACGAACTGTTTTCTTGCCATAAGTTGTAACAGTCTTGTAAACAGGTACTCGTTTGTACTGTGCTTTTCTGGCGTAACGAGGGGCTACTCCAGCACCAGGCACTTCTACCCTTACACGTCGATAACGTCTGTCAGGCTGATAGATACTGGCACCGCCAAAGTCATAACGATAACTTAACTTGCCTGAAACATCGGTATCATCAGAGCCAGTTTCAAAGCCACCACTACGTTTTGAAGCAGCAATATCCAGACCCAGGCTGTGTGGAGTACCCTGGAAGAATTTTTCAATACCCGCCGACAAGGTTGTATTTTTTGCCGTCTTTTCTCCAGCACCTAAATCATCACCCCACTCATGATCAAGTCCCGCGCGTACTCGCATATTGGAGCCCTTGATAAAGGTTCCAACACTACCACCGACTCCGTAATCATAGGCAACATCAGAAACTGTCTTGCCATTGATTACGCGTGCATTTTTCTTGTCAGAAAGACCTTTGCTCACATGTCCTTCCCAGAACAGGCTCTCATTTTCCTGACCATATCCAACAGTAGCCTTTGCGTGACCTGCTTCATTACGGTCATACGCACCGAATACTTTATTTACATGGGTTGCACGACCAGAGCCATCTCGTGATACCCAGTTATGGTTTATTTGAACACCACGACCCTTGATGCCCTTGTCATCACCTTTAAGATCATAACCTGCCCAAAGCCCTGCGCTGGTACTGCTATCTTTCGATTCCATCAGCACCTGGTTAAGATCAACACTAACATCACCCTCATCAGTGACACCAAAGCCTATTTGCGTTTTTCCTCCCACGTATTCATAATTCGCCGAACTCACCTGTCTGGCGTCACGATATTGCTGACTCGCTCCTGGAGTCGCCATTGCCTGTGTTGCCAGAATTGTTGCAGAACTGAATACAAACGGTAAATAAGCCCATTTGTAAGTTATTTTTTGTTTATTTTTCATTACTTTTTTCTCTCTATACAAAAAGTTAATAGGTCTAGTAGATACTCGCTTTAAACGGAATTAAATCGAGGATCTATTACCGTTGCGATATATGCGACATACTCATTAAGCATGGACAAATTATAACTTTTGAATTAATGAGATAACATTCCCTCCCGTCTGAACATCAATACGATTAGTACCTTTCCTCGGTTTTTTTATACCATCTTTTTTAAATCAAACTCGAGACAAAACCGGCAACATTCAGTTTAAGTAACGCAGAGAGTCACAGAGTTTTTCACAGAGAACCACGGAGTTAACATTACAAAGTATCAAACAAGTATCAAATGAAGGAGCGTGCAAACGAAAGAGCGTGCAAACGAAAGAGCGTGCAAACGAAAAAAGTGTAAATTTGTTTTCCTTCTTTACAAACAATCTCTGCGAATATCTCCGTGTTCCTCTGCGTAACGATAGATTTGAATTCCGAAACTTGAATTTTTATATTTACGAAAAAGTATAAAAAAAAGGGGGGGATGGGTATGTGGGTATATATAATTAACCGCGATAATTGTGATAACCGCAATAACTTCGCAGGGGTTATTGACTGAGTTTGCCCCGGGTCAGTTGGGCATAATAAAATTGCTGGGCGATACGTCCACTGCGATTACCCCGTTCGCGTGCAAAGCGATCTGCGAGGATGTGCAGTTTGTCTTTGTCTATGTTTTTTATATTGGCAAAAAGCATATCGACTATTGCCAGATATTCCTTTTGTGTGGGCGGATAGAAAGAGAGAGACAGACCAAAGCGGTCTGCCAGGGACATTTTTTCTTCGATTGTGTCAGCTTGATGAATTTCCCCATTAACGAAGCGCGCCTGCTCATTATCCTTCATGTGCTCGGCTATCAGGTGACGACGGTTTGAGGTGGCTACGACCAGTACGTTTTGAGGCGGTTTTTCAATTGATCCTTGCAGGGTGCTTTTTAGTTCTTTAAAACTGCTTTCTCCATCTTCAAATGAAAGATCGTCACAGAAAATAATAAAACGCTGTTTTAATGAACGAATCTCATCGCTTATATCCGTTAAACAGGCAAGATCCTCTTTGGGAATTTCAATAACACGCAGCCCCTGAGGATGATACGCATGCAGGACAGCCTTTACCAGAGAGGATTTTCCAGTGCCGCGCGCGCCCCAGAGCAATACATGGTTGGTCGAATTGCCTTTAATAAAATATTCAATATTATCAATAAAGAGCCGTTTTTGCCTTTCGATGCCCAGGAGCTTGTCAAGTTCCAGAAAGTCAATGTCCTCACGGGCGATAGCCCTGAGTTTTTGCTGACGGCTGCGCCAGATTGCAGCCAGTGTATGATTCCAGTCAATTGTTGCCACTAAAGCCATGTTTCAGGCTCTAATCTTTGTTTTGGCGTGAGGCGGTCTTGCGTTCGTGTTCTTTTAGAAGTTTTTTACGAATGCGGATATTTTCGGGCGTGATCTCAACCAGTTCATCATCGTCAATAAATTCAAGTGCCTGCTCAAGTGTAAATTTAATCGGTTTGGTCAGGATTAAATTTTCATCTGTTCCCGCGGCACGAATATTTGTCAACTGCTTTGCTTTCAGCGGATTGACAACGAGATCATTATCACGGCTATGGATGCCAACAATCATGCCTTCGTAGACTTCCTCTCCATGCTCGATAAACATTTTGCCGCGCTCTTGCAGGTTGAAGATTGCAAAGGCGAGAGCCTTTCCCTGTGCGTTTGAGATAAGAACGCCATTGTTGCGCTGACCAATCTGTTCCCTGATCATTGGTCCATAATGATCAAAAGTGTGATAGATCAGTCCGGTACCAGAGGTCAGTGTCATAAATTCAGTCTGAAAGCCGATCAGACCGCGTGACGGAATAATGTACTCCAGGCGCACACGCCCCTTGCCATCAGATTCCATATTTTGTAGCTGCCCCTTGCGCTCCCCCATCTTTTCCATGATGCTGCCCTGATGTTCTTCTTCTATATCAATGCTTAGATTTTCATAGGGTTCCTGCTGGTTTTCACCTTCGCCCCGAATTACAACTTCAGGGCGGGAAACAGCAAGTTCGAATCCTTCACGGCGCATATTCTCGATTAAAATACCCAGATGAAGCTCTCCACGACCTGATACCTTGAATTTGTCAGGGTCATCTCCAGGCTCTACGCGCAAGGCAACATTGTGCAGAAGCTCCTCGTCCAGGCGCTCCTGTATATTGCGAGAAGTCACATATTTGCCTTCTTTGCCTGCAAAAGGTGAATTATTTACCTGAAAGGTCATGCTTACCGTGGGTTCATCAACGCTCATGGGCGGCAAGGCTTCTACATGATCAGGGTCGCAGAGCGTGTCTGAAATAAACAGCTTGTCCATGCCGGTAAAGGCAATGATCTCACCTGCCTGGGCTTCATCAACATCAATGCGTTCAAGACCATGAAACCCCATTGGTTGCAAAATACGTCCGTTGCGAATATTGCCCTCGCCATCAATGACTTTTACTACCGAATTCTTTTTTATTTTGCCTTTTTTGATGCGTCCGATGCCAATCAGACCGGTATATGAATTGTAGTCGAGCTGACTCACCTGCATTTGAAAAGGCGCGTCAGGATCAACATCAGGATGACTGACATTATCTACAATCGCCTGAAAAAGAGGTGTCATGTCGCCATCTGAAACATCAGATTCAAGCCCCGCATAGCCATTAATGGCAGAAGCATAAACGACCGGAAAATCAAGCTGCTCGTCAGTAGCACCGAGACGGTCAAAGAGTTCAAAGGTCTGGTCAAGAACCCAGTCAGGGCGCGCACCCGGGCGGTCAATCTTATTGATAACCACAATTGGTTTAAATCCCATGGCGAAAGCTTTTGAAGTCACAAAACGGGTTTGTGGCATAGGGCCATCAACCGCATCAACCAGTAACAGCACCGAATCAACCATGGATAAAACGCGCTCAACCTCACCGCCAAAATCTGCGTGACCTGGTGTGTCAACAATATTTATGCGGTAGTCATTCCACTTGATTGCGGTATTTTTTGCGAGTATGGTAATACCCCGTTCCTGCTCAAGCTCATTTGAATCCATCATGCGCTCGGATATATTGGCACGTTCGCCCAGGGTTCCTGATTGCTCTAGCAGCTTGTCAACCAGCGTTGTTTTTCCATGATCAACGTGGGCGATAATGGCAATATTTCTTAAATTTTCAATCACAATTCTACACTCAATATTTACGGGATATTTAAGGACGGCGCATTATACAAGTTGTTTAAGTTAAATAATACCTTTAATCAGAGAAAGCAATCTGCCTGCATTTCGCCTCACAATGCAGGCAGGCTACATGCGATACAAACCACAGAGAACACAGAGGCGGTGCTATCTTCTGTCAACCCATCCCCCTACTTTTTTATATATTTTTCGTGCGGTCTGTATTTCTGTATTAAGGAACAAACCACGGGAACGCATACGGGACTAAATCCCGACCCAGGAGTCTATTTTAAAATCATGCTTAAGTCTTGTGCGTGTTCTGCGGCTTTGCGTCCCAGATCTGTTAGATAACCACCATCGGCTTGTGTGATTATTCCTTTGTCAAAGAGCCGCTGTGCTGCTGCTCTTAGCTCTGGAGTCGCGTTATGATGAATTTTTATTCCATCTTGTTCATTTTTGAGGTTGTATTGGGATAACAGATTGATTTCATCAACAAGTTCAGAATTAAAAACCATGATTTTCCTTGAAATATTTAAGTTATGTTTATTGGGACGGCACAAGATGGCACGATCAGGAGTGTATCTGCCACATTCTAGCATCAATAGCAGTTCTTGCATTGATTAATTCAAACTCAGAGACAAGCAAGAACAAATAAAACATACCAATACCATCAAGGTAGAACAGCCAGTTACCCAACTGTCCCCTCACAGATCCCTGCGTGCGGATTTCCCGCACAGGGCTCTTCAAAACTGCTCGCTTTGCACGTCGGCTTTAAATACGCTTAGAATGACTG
>JALVDQ010000146.1 GCA_027008885.1 Thiotrichaceae bacterium
GGATTTCCAGTCAGCGGTTTTAAAATCATCTGTCTTTGCGGCTACCTGATCCTGCTTTTTATCGCCGAGTGTCTGCTTTAATACCGTATTCAGGTCGCTATTATTAGAACTGATCAGGTGATACCCACCCCCCCCTGTTTTTGCTATTTTTTGCAAAATATCGGCATCCAGCTTGACATTGACACGCCTGCTTCGCAAGCGCAGCAAGCCACCCTGTTTTGTACCAACAGCCAGCACCGAAACAGTATGACCATCATCCCTGAGTGCTTTGGCTGCCTTGTAAGCTGCCTTTGGATTGCTGGCGCCATCTGCAATAAGCAATACCTGTCCATGCTGGATTCCTGCCTGTTTCAGCAGTTCATGCGCCTTTTGCAGAGCATAATCGACACGGCTACCCTGCGCCGGCATAATTTCCGGGGTAAACACCTGCAACAGATTGCGAATGGTATCTACATCGCGGGTCAGTGGTGAGGCGGTAAAGGCATCACCCGCGAACACAACCAGACCCGTTTGCCCTTCTTCCTCACGCGATAAAATATCCTCAATTTTAAAACGCGCCCTTGCCAGGCGGGAGGGTTTCAGATCATCAACCAGCATCGAAGTGGAGAGATCAAGCACAATCACGCGCGCCGCATTGGTTTGAAAAACCGGACGCGGGACTTTCTCCCAAACCGGATCAGCCAGTGCAATAATGCCAATCAGCCCCGCGCTTGCCATTAACCATTTTGGCAGGCTTGAGGTTTTGCCCTGCTTGCCCTGTAACAGGTAGGGCAACAATTTTGGATCAATTACTTTTGCCCATGCCGAAGCGTTTACCTGGGTGCGTGAAAGCAGCCACAGCAACAAACCCAGCGGAATAAGCGCAAGCAACCACAGTGGTGCCTGAAAGTGCAGTTGTGATAGTTGTTGCGAGAACAATAAAAACATTAGACACGTGCCTCCCTGAGTCCCGCCGTTGCAGACAGCAGGCTGATGACAAAACTCAACAGCAATGCGGCTGCCAGTGGATAATAATAAAGCTCCCTGACCGGACGATAGCTCAGCTCATCCTTTGACACCGGTTCAATTTCATCCAGCACTTTATAGATTTTCAACAAGCCCTGCACATCACGGGCGCGAAAATAACGCCCTTTGGTTTTTTCAGCAATTGCCTTGAGAGTTGGCTCATCGAGATCATTGCCCCTTACAAGACGCTGTCCAAACGGTGTATTGACGATGCGTTCATCAGCACCCACACCAATCGTGTATATTTTGACTTTTTCCTGCGCGGCAAGATCGGCTGCCTTTAGCGGTTCAACATTGCCCGCAGTATTGGCACCATCGGTCAACAGAATTAACACGCGGTTTTTCTCCGGCTCTTTGCGCAAGCGTTTGACCGCCAGGCCAATGGCGTCACCCATGGCGGTTTCCCGACCTGCCAGACCGAGTTCAGCTTCGCCCAGCAGGATATTGACGGTTTTGCGATCAAAAGTCAGCGGTGCCTGCAAATAGGCGCGAGTACCAAACAGAATCAAACCGATGCGATCACCTTCACGCTTTTCAATAAAGTCGCTGGCAACCGCCTTGACTGCGCGCAAACGGCTCACCGCGCGTCCATTGATCAGCATATCCTGAATCTGCATCGAGCCTGATATATCCACCGCCATCATCAGGCTGCGACCTGAAATAGTCTGGCGAATCGTATCACCCACCCGTTGCGGACGTGCCGCGGCAGTCACCAGCAGAATCCAGGCAGTAATGGCAAGCAGAACCAGTAACCAGCGTAATAACGACTTGTTTTTGCGACGACCCTGGGTATCAATTTGCAGCTCGTTAAAAAAGGGAATGCGCAGGGCTGCCTGTCCTTTTACTGGTGCAGCGGGAAACAGCAGCCACACCAGCAAGGGCAGAGGCAACAGGTAAAATGCCCAGCTTGCCGCAAACTGCAAGGAGTCCAGATTGATATTCATACCCATCCCCCCCTTTTTTTAGTATTTTTTGCAGGAAGCTGTTTAATCCAGTTTCTGATCAGCGTGCTAAACTGGCGCTGATCAAAATTCTGTAATTGGGCTGGTTGACTGCTTGCGTTGCCTTGGTCTCTTGCGTTACGCTGATAAGGCGCATCAATCAGAATACGCCCTGCTCCCTGGGTAAACTCGCTGGTATCACCTGCTTTATCCAGAAAGGCTAACCAGTTGTTTCCCGTGAGACTGGCAATATCGGTACGCGGATAATGATTCACCGCAAGCTGGCGCAAAAACGTATTGATTGCCGCAATGCTCTGATTGTCAGGGTGCTTTAACAAAGACTGTTCCAGTACACTGTATTGATCAAGAATTTTTTGCTGATAGCGTTTCTGCCTGACACGTTTCAATAGTTTGACCAGCAACCAGATGAGCAGCACTAAAAGCACTGCTATTAAAATCCACCAGCCAGGCGCAAGTGGCCAGATGCCTGGCTCGCCGGGAAGGTGAATATCCCTGAGTTTTGGCACATTGTCTGCCACTGGGTTGCCGCCATGAGCCGCCAGGGTATTTGCCGGATTAGCCATTATGCCACCGCCTTGCCAGACAGCATGGAAGCTTTTCGCTGGCGACTTTGTCCAAGATTTTGCTGAATTGTGAGTAGCAGGTCATCACTGGTGGAAAGTTGAAACAGCGGTATCTGCTGTTTACGCATCAGCTCTCTAAGCTGCTGGTGATGCTGATCGAAAAAGCTCTGATAATTTTCACGCCCTTTTTTAGAGCGGGTATCCAGCACCCCCACTTTTTTGCCATCCGTCACATAATACTGTTCTGGCGGAGGTGGCGTCATTTCCAGCGGATCAACAATCTGGATTGCCTGAATATCGCAGTGACGCGAGAGACTGCGCAGGTGATGCGCGGTATCTTCATCAATCGAATAAAAATCACTGATCAAAAAAACCAGCGAGCCAGGGCGCGCAATCTTGCGCAGTCGTTTTAGTTCATCATTAAGTTTTTCATGTTTTTTTTCAGGCAATTCAAGCAGCGCCTTTTTGGGGTCAGAATGATTGACCAGCTCGCGGATCAGTTGTAGCACCCCCCGTTTTCCCATTCTCGGCGGTAATTCGTGATGCGTCTGGTTAATAATCAGCGCGCCGATACGATCACCTTTGCGGCTCACTGCCCAGCCAAGCAGTGCAGCAGCTCTCGCAGCAAGCACCGATTTTAGAGAATGGGTCGAGCCAAAAAACATACTGGGATTAAAATCCACCAAAAATACCACCGGACGCTCCCGCTCTTCCTGATACAGTTTGGTGTGTGGCTTGCCCGCGCGAGCGGTGACACGCCAGTCCATATTGCGAATATCATCACCAGCCTGATAAATGCGTGACTCCTGATAATCCATACCCCGCCCGCGAAAACGCGAACGGTGCGCGCCGGTTGAAGAAGATTTGGCATAGGAGCGACGTGTCAGGTCAATTTTGCGTGCCTGTTGCTGCAACTGAATGAGTTCATCCAGGCTAACGTGTGTCGCGGCATTCACACTGGCATCTGCATCAGCGAGCGGCATTTGCCGGGCATCACTGCGTTTAAACCAGCCCAGTGTAGATGTTAGAAAATTGCTCATTTTAGCTTACTGGAACCTGCCTGATGAGTTCCTGAATGACATGATCCGGGGTGATGCCATCAGCCTCAGCCTCATAC
>JALVDQ010000147.1 GCA_027008885.1 Thiotrichaceae bacterium
CTAAAAATATCCTGGGATTAAAATTTACACCCGGTACGCCTTATTTTGGCACGCCACCTGACAGTGAATTTAGCAGACAGGAAGATGCCTCGCCTGCCCAGGGTGATGACAATAATAATGATGCTTTTGATACCACCCGGGACGATGACGAAGACATTACAATCCCCCGGCTAACTGTCGGAAACACCATAGATATTGATATTCCTGTAACAGGATCAGCGTATCTGAGTGCCTGGTTTGACTGGAATGCAGACGGTGATTTTGCTGATGCCAATGAACAGGTTGTGAACAATCTGAATGTAAACACGGGCAACACGACTATTACCCTGAATGTTCCGGCGACTGCAACAATTGGAAACTCTTTTGCACGCTTCAGGATTAGTACACAACAGCATCTGACTCCCGCCGGATATGCCAAAGATGGTGAAGTCGAGGATGTTGCAATTGAAATAATCGAAAAGAATAATGTATGCCGTGTCGATGACATAACAGCCGGGCTCCATGCTACTTCTTCTGTATCTGCGAACTCGGACAGACTCAGTAATTCTACCCGTGTTTATCAGGCAAAGTTTAATAATAGCAACTGGGAAGGTCATGTTATCGCTTATAATCTGGAAACAACAGATCATGATGGCAGCGTGAAATCACAGCAATGGGATGCCGCAGATACTTTAAGTAGAACAGGCAGAAAACTCTTTAGCTATAACCCTGCTCTGTCTTCAAACAGAGGTATAAGCTTTAAATGGAATAAGCTTAGTGCCCAACAAAAGTCGATTTTAAAAAATGGTCAAACTACATTAAAAGGGAAAAAACGTTTTAGATGGGTTAAGGGTCAGCAAGACTCTGAGGGAAGCTTTCTTAGGGCGCGCAATAAAATCCTTGGCGATATTATTAACTCCAATTTGCTGTTTAAAGACACCTTTGCCAATTATGGTTACAGCCAGTTAGCAGAAGGCGGGGACTATGAAAATTTTCTGGAAAGCAAGAGAAATACCACGCCTGCCCTTTTTATCGGTGCAAACGACGGCATGTTACATGCGTTTAATGCCAATAACGGGCATGAATTATTTGCCTATATACCGAATGAAGTTTTTCACAAGCTGGTGACAATCAGCGACCCCAAGTACGGCTGTAAAGCAGCAGACTGTTTGCCACATGAATATCTGGTCGATGGCAAATCATCAATAGGTGATGCCTATTTTGCCTCAAGCTCGGACTGGCATACGGTATTGGTCAGTGGTCTGGGACTGGGCGGAAAAGCACTGTTCGCGCTTGATGTCAGCAATGCGGAAAACTTTACTGCAAGCGATGTCCTGTGGGAAATCTCCTCAACCCAGGCAAGCAGTGCCGGAAGCGATGCAGCAGAATTTGCCAATCATCTGGGAGAAACCATTCCCTCAGCCAGTATCGTGCGTATGAATAACTCGGATCCAAACAAACGCTGGGCGGCAGTTGTAGCAAATGGTTATAACTCCGCCAGTAATAAAGCCGTACTCTTTATCATCAATATCGAAACAGGCGCACTGATCAAAAAGATAGACACCGGAGCAGGCAGTGCCGAGCAGCCCAATGGACTCTCAAGCCCGATAGCCGTGGATTCAAACAATGATTCGATTGTTGACAGAATCTATGCCGGTGACTTGCTCGGAAACCTCTGGGCATTCGATGTCAGTTCAGACAATCCCGCAAACTGGGGAGTAGATTTTAGCGGATCACCCCTGTTTAGTGCCTCACAAGCCATTACCGCACCGCCCCAGGTCGGCAGAAACGTCAAAGGCGGCTTGATGGTTTACTTTGGCACCGGCAAATATTTTGATGTAGGCGATAATATGTATGATGGTACACCTGTCACAAACACCTATTATGGCATCCACGACAATGGCTCGCCTGTTTCAGCTGACACGCTGGTTGAACAAACGATATTGCAACAGTCAGCAGCAGACGGCACGGATTACAATACGCGTGTGACCTCTACCCATACGGTCAACTTTTCTACCCATCATGGCTGGTTTATGAACTTGCCGGATGCAGGTGAACGGGTTATTTCGCAGGCTTTATTAAGACGCGGCAGGCTGATTTTCACCACCATGACACCACCTGGAAACATCTGTGAATGGGGTGGCACAAGCTGGTTAATGGAGTTTAATGCAGTTGAAGGAAAACGCCTTGAAACAATCCCGCTTGATATCAACAAGGATAATGAGTTTACTGACGCTGACAATGTTACCTATGAAAACAGCAAGGCGATTATTTCAGGCGTACAGGACACCGCATTGGGGGTCGTTTATAGTACCCCCACAGTGATCAGCCATGATAATCAAACAGAAGGCAAATATCTTACCGGCTCCGGTGGTAGCGTCGGTATGTTTAAGGAATCCTCCAGTAAATTTACCGGAAGAATGTCCTGGCGACAAATTCGTTAATGATATTGGTAGGAGTCTGTCCAAGAATATGAGTCGTAGTGAGGAAAGTTTATTATTATCTGAATAAGCCGACAAAAATCAGCACAGGCAAAAAACATGTGAAAAAGTAGGGGGATGGGTCAATGATTTACCTTACACAAGCAACCAGATGTGGTTGCTTGCGCATGTCTACATCAACCCTACGCAACTGTGTTTCACTCCTCAACACACTACAAAAATATAAAAAACAGGGGGGATGGGTGGCAGAATTTTACTCTGACTCCAGTTTTTGACTCCTCTGGGCGTAATATCTTGACCACCTGTCAAGAATAACTCGCAAGAATCAATGTAAATTCCGTAAGGTGGCACAAGTACCCGCTCAAAATTAATCTAACAATTTAGCTCCCTGTTTTCTGCTCTTCTTCGTTATTGCTTTGGTCACATAGCCCACTATGCTCCCGTCGCAATGCCTTGAATATCAAAAAACAGGAAACGAAATTTTGTTAAATTAATTTTGTTTGGGTACTTATGGGCTTGCAAATAACTCCCAGCCAAACGGAAATAGCAATGAGTAAGCAAAAAATTAAAGTTTTCTTGAACTTGTTATCTATATTGCTTATAACAAGTCTTTCCCTGTTTTCAAATGGTATTGCCGCTGATGTTATCTCAAATAATGTCCCGGATGATATTTATGAACCGCCCGAAACCTATGATCAGGGTGGTTTATACGTCCTGAATTTAAGCGTAAATACAGTTATTCAGGACGGTGCCTGCAATCCATCTGACTATAAAGGTTGTACTCTGGATGATGTACTCGGCGATACCGACAAGACTGATGATTTCGCTCCTGAAATCAAGGTGCATATGGTTGCAGATGACTTCCCGGATGATGGTCTGGAGTCAAATGCGACGCTGCGTTTGCGTGGCTCAGAGAGTCGTTACAGCGCTCAAAAATCTTTTAGAATCAAGCTTGACAGCAAGAATGATCTTTGGCGAGGAGAGCGGCGCATACAGCTGGTAAAATCCATGTATGATTTTACCAGGGCAAGAAACAAATTAGTCTTTGAGCTGTTTTCTGAAATTCCCCATTTGCCCAGTATGCGTACCCAATTTATTCATTTGACAGTAAATAATCAGGGCACAAGCGAAGACTATGGTTTATACACGCATATCGAGCATTTTGGCAAAGAGTATTTGCAACGGCGTGGATGGGACAAAGACTCAAGGGTTTATAAAGCTGAAGATTTTATGTTTTATGATATTGCCGCATTAGGTATTGATGGCAATACTGGAAAACCCTATAACAAAGATGCGTTTGAAGAGGTTCTTGAAATAAAAAGAGGCAAAGAGCATTACAGCTTTGCCAATATGATCAGAGACCTGAATGACCCGTCGGTTGATTTCAATACCCGGATTATGGGTAAATATTTTAACAGGGATAATTACCTGACATGGCTTGCGGTCAATATTTTGGTCAATAATTACGATACAATTTTTCATAATTTCTATCTTTATAATCCTAACAATACGGAACATTTTTATCTGCTTCCCTGGGATTATGATTTGGCGTTGGGGCAAAACTTCCAGGATCCTTACTATGGTACAGTTGAGCAAATGCCCCGCTGGTGGTTTTCACATGCACTTTGGTGGAATGTTTCCTTGCACCAAAGATTTTTAAGTGAACCGGGAAATTTATCCCTGCTGGCAGCAGCCGTGACAGAAATAAAAAACAAATATCTAACGCCTGAGAAAATCAGGAGCAAAACAGATCAATATTATGATCTGCTTTTTCCGATTTTAACCAGTTCACCTGACTGGGACTATCTCTATGTTCCTGGTGAAAACGAGGCAGAAAGGCTGGCTGAACTTAATCGCGTCTTTGATGATTTATCAACCAATGTTGAACAAAATTATCGACGTTTTATGGATCGTCTTTATGACCCCATGCCGTTTTGGTTAAATGATCCTGATTTTTCGGCTAATCATAAAGTTACTTTTAGCTGGACAGAATCAAAAAGTTTAATTGGGCAATCGATTGTTTATGATCTTGATATATCAACATCACCAGAGTTTCTTCCCGGAACCATAATCAGATCGGCACATAACCTTTCAAATACAACTCACACACTAAGCTGGACTCACCCCAGTGGTGATTACTATTATCGGGTAATATCCAGGGACGCAGAAAATCCTGCTCACTGGCAAGAAGCGACCAACTCTGGTCTAAAATATGCCAATGGAAATGATATCTATGGCGTAAAAGATTTCTTTGTTGCCGTTGATGGTGAAAATGGCAATGGCAATGGTAACGGCAATGGTAACGGCAATGGTAACGGCAATGGTAACGGCAATGGTAACGGCAATGGTAACGGCAATGGTAACGGCAACGGAGGGGCAGTTAAAACCAGTCAATCCGGGGCGGGTAGTTTTTCATGGATGATAGTCCTGAGCCTTTTCTTGATGTTAATAATAACTCAAGTTTTGAAGTTCAAAACAGCCCACAAACAACCCACAAAATATAATTGAATTATTTGTGTAACTACTCAGCGAAATCCGTAATTACTCAGATTCCCTTTATTTTGTTCAAGAGCAAGGCGAAAGCGCACAGTTTATATAAGAATAAATGAGCACTTTTAACGCAGCTATTGGGCAAAATAGAGGTTACTGATTTGTTAGGGTAATATAACCTCGCAGTTAGTTAATGCCTTTGCTTTAAGTGAGAACTTATTATCAAAGGTATATAACCTCTCATACTGCTGGCATTGAGTTAAGTGCATAGCATCAGAAAAATCTATCCCCGTTTTATGCCATTCAATTGCCTGGGAAATAAATGCAGGATTTGACAGGTGAACATTTTTCAACCCAAATAAACTTATAAAAGCTTTACAAATATCTTCCGGTTTAATCTCGTAGGCAAATCTTAAAACCCATTCTGTTTCCAGAATTACAGTATCAGCGATAAATATTTCATTTGAGTTAAAAATTTTGAAAGCTTTTTGGTACTGTTCTTCATCATCGTGTGTTAAAAATCGTACGATAATATTTGTATCAACAGAAATCATTGATATTTTGCCTTTATTCCTTTTTCTATAGCTTGTTCCATGGCATCTAATGTTTTAGCACTACCTTTATAATTTAAGCATGATGCAACCTCATCTATTGAGGTTTCAGGAAAAGGTGCCTTGGGTTTAAGTAAAATGCCATCGGCTAAATTTATAACAACAAGCTCTTGCCCAGTTTCCCAATGATGCGCAGTTCTTAAAGGTTTTGGTATGATTACTTGTCCCTTGCTGGAAAGTTTTGTTGTGTTCATGTGAAACCAAAAGTAAGAATAATGTAAGAATTGTAGTAATGATTTGAAAATTAGTCAATTGAGGTATTTAAAGTGTAGTCAGCGTTGAGTATGCGAAACGCAGGACGCTGCGATATTAACTATTGCTCCTGTATTTCGTTCCTCAATACGGGTTATGCAAAAAAATATATAAAAAAAGGGGGGATGGGTTGTATCTATTTCCCAAATAAATTTTGGGCAAATATAAGTACCCGCTCAAAATTAATCTAACAATTTAGCCCCTGTTTTCTGATCTTCTTCGTTATTGCTTTGGTCACATAGCCTGCTATGCTCCCGTCGTAATGCCTTGAATATCAAAAAACAGGAAACGAAATTTTGTTTGGGTACTTGGAAACTTTGTAAATGAGAGGGATATTGCCAAACAAATCGATTCAAAAAAGATCTAAGGACAATGCATCAATATCAATACATTCCTCAATGCTGTCTGCCAGTCGTTCGAGTTGTTCTTCCCGTTGCGTGTTGATGTCAAAAGATTGTTTTGGTTTGGCGCCTGCCCACTCAAGCAGTTCTTGCAGTGCTGCGGCGGAGTCAAACAGTCCGTGCAAATAACAGGCAAAAATCTGTCCATCCTCTGAAATTGCGCCATCAGGTTTTTGATTGATCAGAATTGCGGGGTTTTGTAGTGCTTTTCCCGTTGTGATACCTGCATGTATCTCATAACCCCTGATTTTGACCTGTTTTTCAGTGAGTAACAGCTTTCCTGTTTGATTGGCAAGTTTTTTGTTTTTTTGCAAGCGGGTCTCAAACTCAAGCAAACCTAATCCGGTATAGCTTTGTGGTGCTGCTTCGATACCCAGCGGATCATGGATGGCAGTGCCCAGCATTTGCAATCCACCGCAAATTCCAATCACTTTTCCGGCGTAGCGCAAGTGCCTGTTGATGGCTTCCTGCCAGCCCTGTGCTTTTAGCCATTCAAGGTCAAAACCTACATTTTTTGTGCCTGGCAGGATAATCAGGTCAGCGGCTGGAATCTCCTGGAGATGGCTGATGTATTCAAAGTCAATCTCGGGGTGCAGACGTAACGGCTCAAAATCAGTGTGATTGCTGATGTGTGGCAGGTGCGGCACGATAACCCTGAAGCGAGACTCCGGGTGTTTGGGCTGATTCGCGGGCAGAGCATCTTCGGCATCCAGATGCAGCCCGTGCAGATAGGGCAATACACCTAATACTGGTTTTTTTGTGTATGCTTGCAGCCACTCAAGTCCACTTTTTAATAAAGCAATATCCCCCCGAAAACGGTTAATCACAAAGCCTTTAACCAGTTTTCGTTCCTCTTTGCGGAGAAGCTGCAAAGTGCCAACCAGATGCGCAAAAACACCGCCCTTGTCAATATCGGCAATTAGAATGACCGGACAATTTGCGCGCAGTGCAAACCCCATATTGGCAATATCGCCCTCGCGCAGATTAATTTCAGCGGGGCTGCCAGCACCTTCTACAAAAATATACTGGTACTGCTTGCAGAGCTTTTTATAGGAATCAAAAACAACTTCAGCGGCTTTTGGTTTGTAATCGTGATAAGCCAGCGCTTCAATATTACCGATCGAATGACCTTGCAGAATAACCTGGGCGCCAGTGTCTGTATTCGGTTTTAACAGAACAGGGTTCATGTGCACACTGGCTGGAATCCCGGCTGCCTGAGCCTGCAATGCCTGGGCGCGACCAATTTCGCCACCATCCGGGGTGACTGCACTGTTAAGCGCCATGTTTTGTGGCTTAAACGGGGCTACGGACAAGCCCCGCCGTTTGTATACGCGGCACAGACCAGCCACCAGAATGCTTTTGCCAGCATCCGAGGTGGTACCTTGTACCATGAGTGCGGGCATTTTGCTGTACCCTCTCGGTCTTAGTTCTCGGACAGCCTCCCGGAAAACTTGCCTGCCTGGACAAACGCCAGATGAACAAGCGCCGCAATGCCCAAATAGAGCAGGGTAGTTTTCATAAACATGGGCATATAGGTTGCCAAACGATCTGCAAATTCACTCAGATTGACATCGCTAAAACGCCCTGAGAAAAAGTAGAATCCGCCGCTTGAAATGATGTCGCAGACCGCGATACCAAGCACTGCAGAGCCGACAAAGTAAAGCAGCCCGCGCAGGTTTTCAGAATAATGTTTTGCAAACCAGCGCCCTGCAAACCATAAAGAGGCATAGGCAGGAATCAGGAAAGGATAGGAGATCGTAAAGCAATAACTTTGCCCGCCCTTAGACTCAATCACGATTAAATCCACCGCAAAAGCGACCAGCCAGAAAATCGGGAAGGCAATGGCTTTGCGAATATAAAAACCCAGCAAAAAGAAGACCGCCCAGGAAGCATCCTGAATGTGATGAATCATGTGTGTGCGTGTAACAACCATAATCAGCAATAACAGCGCTGTTATTGTCCATAACTGATTTTTACTTAATGTGTGCATAATATTTTTCCTGGTTATACCTGAATCCGTGATTGATTACGGATTCAGGCTGTTTTGCTAATGCAAAAACTAATACAAATTATTTTGGCGCGTATTTAATGCTCAACATCGCATTAATGCCATCCTGATTATAGCCCTTATTGGTTTCATATTTTTTATCCAGAGCATTAGCAAGTTTTACGCCTACGCTCCAGTTCTTTGCTACGGCATATTCGGCACGCACATCAAGTGTGGCAAAACCGGCAAGGCTGTCGCTATTTTCCTGATTGGTATAACGACCAGACTCGGCATGTATGCCCGAGCCAATATTCCAGCGACCCAAGTGACGGCTAATCTCCAGATTAAGTATTTTTTTGGGGCGATAACGCAGGTACTTCCCCTTGTATTTGCCTTTGTCATTTTTGGCATTCATAAATGCCGCACTGCTGTCAATCTTCCACTGCCCGAGATTGACGCTGTAGCTGGCTTCCAGCCCTTCTATTTTTGCCTGATCAATATTGGAAGGTGACCATTTACCATCAGCACGCGGTGCCCAGCTTATCAGATTATCAACCTTGTTCTGAAACAGGCTGACTCCCCAGTTTGCACTGGCAAGACTGCCCTGTATGCCAAATTCAAGATTTTTGCTGGATTCGGCACGGATATTAGGATTACTAACGGAATATTGTGATTCAGGATAATACAGATCATTAAACGTCGGCGCCTTAAATGCAGTGCCATAAGATACGCTTAAACGTGTGCCGTTATTGAGGTGATAACCCACCGCAAAACTGCCGGTTGTTTTCTTGCCAAACTGCTGATTATCATCCTGTCTTGCGGATGCCTCAATATCAAACTTGTTAAACCTGTTTTGATAGGAAGCAAAAACGCCCGTATTCCTGCGTGAATTTTTTGTATAGGCAATGGAAGTATCAATTTTGTCTTTTTGCCAGTCGATTCCGCCAATTAATGCACCTGATGTGCCCAGCGTGCGTTCAAGTTGCAAGCTTGCGATATTGCGTTTGGTATTAAATGTGCTCACAAAACCACTGCTACTGCTGTCGGAATCATCCCTGGACTGACCCAGTTGCAACTGTGCTTTGGTTTTTAATCCTAATGGGATTTGCAACTTGCCACTAACAAGCTGGTGCTTATAGTCCGCATAATCATTGCCACTGCCATCAAATTCATTTCTGCCCTTGCTTTGCTGCAAGTTCATCTGCATTGCCGCATGATTCGCAAACTGATGCCCCAGTCCCAGCGAAACATGCTCGCGGCGATAACCATCCTTGTCGGTTTCAGTATCTGGCTGACCAAATTTCAAATAACGAGAATCAAAGCCATCAGTCTTTTCAGAACCCGCATTCAACTGATACCAACTACTGTTTTTGCCGCCAGAAACCGCAATATCCACGCCTTTAGCCTTGTGACTTCCTGCCCTGATAGTGACAGCCGGATGGAAGCCAGCGCCACCTTTTTTAGTGAAAATCTGAATAACACCGCCAATCGCCTCTGAGCCATACAGCGCAGAACGTGGACCGCGCACGACTTCAATACGCTCAATCGTATCCACTGGAATATCCTCAAAAGAAACAGATCCCAGCGTTGCCGAGCCAATTTTAACGCCATCCAGCAGCACCAGAACATGACTGCTATTAGTGCCACGCAAATGCACCGAAGTTGCCTTGCCCCTGCCGCCACTGTTTTGAATACTCAAGCCGGGAACACGTTTAAGCAGTTCGCTGATATTAGTTGCCTGGGTATTTTCAATCTCTTTTTTAGTGATAACCGTCACCGCAGCCAGTGATTGATTGAGCTCTTGCAAACGACGATTGGCTGTAATGGATAACTCAAGCCCGCCATCACTGCCAAGTTTTATTTCATCTTTGGCAAAAACAACCGCAGGCAGAGAAGAAAGAATAATAAGAGGGAATGCGATTTTACTCGCCGTAAAACAATTGTATTTCATTGATATAAACCTAAGTCTGGCGACACCCACCGTGTCGTGAATAAATGCAAAACAACCTGAATCAGTTTGTTTTACTCCTGCTTAGGCCGGTCTCCGGGCTTATGAGTATTGGTATCAACCAAACATTAATTTTGCCTTCCCATATCAGGCGATACAGTGACTTATAAAACTAACATACAGAACAAATACCCATCCCCCCTGTTTTTGCATATTTTTTAAAAATATATAAAAACAGGGGGGGGTGGGTATCTATTCAGGTACTCAATTACCGTTGCGGGGGCAGCGCTGGAATTATTCCGTGTTTAACAGAACAGAATGCACCAGCTTCCCGTTTAACCTCGTATAAGACAGTTATCATTATTATCTTATACAAGGCACCTAAAGCGCCGCCAAGGATATAAGGAAATATCAATAGAGTCCAATTGTCTTTTCAGTTTGCCGGGTGGCAGAGGACAGAGAGATGAGTTGACAGATTTATTATTGCACCCTCTCCAATCTGTGCTATATTAATAACCATCCAGACGGGATACGTTCTTTAAAAATTTGGCTTGTTTGACTGCTTTATATCTATAAAGAGATATAAAAACCTTTGGGTTTTCCCGGAATTTTAATGTGATTTTTTGCAAGCACATGATTTCAAAACAATTAATCATAACTCAAATATATCTCTTTTGATGTATAAAAAACATTGTTGCAAGTTGTTGATATTAGGTTGTTTTTCAAAAGTGGTGGGGTCTGGATCATTACCCGCGAGATAGGGTATTAAGACCATGCACCACAGAATTGTGGCCCCAATTGCAGTCTGGATCATTACCCGCGAGATAGGGTATTAAGACGCTTTTTCTTTGTCTGTACGACTTAAAGCATCGTCTGGATCATTACCCGCGAGATAGGGTATTAAGACCAAGAAAGTGCATAGATATTCCCATAAGGAATTTGTCTGGATCATTACCCGCGAGATAGGGTATTAAGACTATGCTATTTATCATACGTTACAAGAGCATAAGCGTCTGGATCATTACCCGCGAGATAGGGTATTAAGACTTCGTGCCTCTTTTTTGTGCTGGTGTTAATGGGGCGTCTGGATCATTACCCGCGAGATAGGGTATTAAGACCTGCAAAAATAAAAAACACACCAGAAGCAATTAGTCTGGATCATTACCCGCGAGATAGGGTATTAAGACTACTAATGGACATTGGCTTTACTCGGAATGTCCGTCTGGATCATTACCCGCGAGATAGGGTATTAAGACAACCTGCTGAATCCCGTTCCCAGAACCCACAATGTCTGGATCATTACCCGCGAGATAGGGTATTAAGACCACTTCCACCGCCACACCGCCCAACAGATTACGTCTGGATCATTACCCGCGAGATAGGGTATTAAGACTTTTACCTGTCGAATCATCCACAGCACCTCTTCGTCTGGATCATTACCCGCGAGATAGGGTATTAAGACTTTTTGATTCCTTGGGTATTTGCTGTGTTCTTTGTCTGGATCATTACCCGCGAGATAGGGTATTAGCTATTGTTCCTGTGTTTTGTTCCTCAAACAGGCTACAAAATATATAAAAAACAGGGGGGATGGGTGGTCAGAAGACAGAAGACAGAAGACAGAAGACAGAAGACAGAAGACAGGGTTGCAGGGTCGGTTTCGCAAAGTTGCGCCGACCCTGCCTGATTGAGTTAGCGGGTTTATTATTGTCAGTATCAGGGGATTGCTTTTCTGGCGGCTGATTGCCCTGCCATTTTGCCGTATTTTCGACCTGCGCTACCCGCAACCAGACCGCCTACGGTTCCTCCTACAATGCCGCCTGCTGTTCCTGCTACGGCTCCGGCTGCTTTTACTGGCAGTTTTGCAACGCCAACCGCTCCGCCGATTACCTGTTGTTGTGAACATGCCTGAAGCGTTAGAATGACTGGCAAGAATACGATCATTAGACTGACTATTTTTAGTTTAATCATTTGTTTTTAATTCCCCTTGTATTGTTTCCCGAAGTTTAACAAATAAAAGATGAGCTGGGGATGAATGGCATATTTTCGAGTCTGCGTTAATCTCACAAGATTTATCTTGCTGATAACTGCTCGGTTACTCTTATTGATTGTTTTTTTCCAGCTCAAGAAGAAACGCCTTGCGTTGCAGACCGCCGCCATAGCCTGCCAGACTGCCATTTTTTGCAATGACCCGATGACAGGGAATAATAATGCCGATGCGGTTATTGCGATTGGCGCTGGCAACTGCCCGAAATGCCCTGGGTTTACCAATTGCGGTTGCCTGTTCCTGGTAGCATCGGGTTTCTGCATAGGGGATAGTAAGCAGTGCGTCCCAGACCTGCATTTGAAATTCAGTGCCTTTGCTGTCGAGGGGCAGTTCAAACTCTTTTAGTTCAGCAGAAAAATAAGCCTGTAACTGCTCGTCAAGTTGTTTTAAAAGCGGGTGTTTGCCTTGCCTGTGCTGTTTCCGACATTCCGCACCTCAGTATTCAATTTCCAGAATATAATTTCTCATACTCAGTCCCCAAAAGTCTTACTATTAAGAAAT
>JALVDQ010000148.1 GCA_027008885.1 Thiotrichaceae bacterium
GATGGCTGGATTTGCTACCAGTCACAACTTGATCATTTTCAGGGGCTGGAGAAGCTGCCTGAAATAGATCAAGCCACTGGCTTGATCTTGCAGGCTGAATTTGTGCAAACGGATAATGACTCTAACAGCCTGCATATTCGGCAACAGGGTACACAGGGCTGGATAGCGACACATATTAGCCAGATCACGCCAGCCGATGAAACAGAAACAGGCATACTCGAAACCAGCCAGTTTATTACCATGCCGGATGAAAACAGCAAAACAGAAGGCTATCTACGCTATCAAACCTACTGGAAACCAAATAAAAATGGAGAAGGCTACCATAAGGCACTGAGTCGCCTGCTTAAACTGGCTATTAGAACAGATGACAAAACGGATGATAAAATACAAAACCCGCAGGAGGTAAACAATGCCAGTGCCTAACAGAAAACAACAGTACGCTAATAGAAGTGGCAATAAAAGTGGCAACAGGGGCGGCTATAACCAGTCTTCAGTCGATGTTATTACATCCGCTTATAATTTTGTGCCGTTATCAAACCAGATTTTTCCGCTGCCTGAAGAATGGGTAGATCAAACCACGCACGATATACCACTTAAAGACGGCGTTTGTGGCACATTATCACTAGAAATTAATACACATACACCGTTATTGATAGGAAAGCAAAGTGCTGATAATGAACGTGAAATAAAACCTTTCTACCTGCCAGATGGCACTCTTTCAATTCCAGGTTCGAGCCTGCGGGGGATGATAAGAAATGTGCTTGAAATTGTCTCTTTTGGCAAAATGCGCCTTGTGGATGACAAGCGCTATGGCGTAAGAGATTTATATGCAAACTTTTATAAAGATCAACTAAGTGAGCTGGCAGGAAACAAGCGGTTTAAACCCAAAAGCAGGGCAGGCTGGCTAAGATTTAATAAAGATAAATCTTGCTGGCAAATAATCCCCTGCGAACATGCGCGGGTAGAACAGGATGATATAATAAATTCACTCAAGCCCGCTTATTGGGTAAAAATCTCAAATCGGGACAGACCAGATGCAAAACAAAAATATGCTAGCTGGCTTAAAAACAAAAATAGTCTGAAAGTTGATTTTGATGCAACAGAAGAAAAGTTTCATCCGCACAGTCAGGGAAAACAGCTTTTTTATAGCAAAGTCACCTCGTTCGGTTCAGGCAGTCAGCAAGGTTATCTGGTATTTACCGGTCAGCCTGGTCCACAAAAACACATGGAATTTATCTTTAAACAGGGGGATGAAAGCAACACCTTTGATATTCCTGAAAATATAATGCAAGGTTTTTTGCATATTTATAATGATAGTCATCACTGGCACTATTTAAAACAAAGTAAAAAATTCCCGCAGGGTATTCCGATTTTTTACCTGACAGACACAAATACAGATAAAATCACTTCACTTGGGCTGTCTCAAATGTATCGACTCGCCTATAAACACAGCATTGGTGAAGTGATTGATGCCTGCAATCAAAAACACCGCCAAAACAATGCACTTGATCTGGTTGAATTAATTTTTGGAACAGTTGATGAAGATAATGGCAAGCACAGCCTGAAAAGCCGGGTCAGCTTTTCAGTCGCCAGACAGCCAAAGGATGATACTCACAAGGGTGGTAAAAAACTGGGCTACCATGAAACCGTCTTAAATGAACCCAAGCCCAGCTACTACCCCAACTATATTGTTCAGGATCATCAAAATGGCAAACTTAAAGGCAGAGATTACACCACCTTTATGGATGACGGAGTAAAAATCAGGGGCTGGAAACGCTACCCCGTCAGACCCAGAGAGCAGGTTAATGTCACCCCCTTAGACCCAAAAACCAGAGACAGAAGCAAGGCATGGGTAAAACTTCATCCAATCAAGGAAAATCAAAAGTTTAAAGCAAAAATGCGCTTTCATAATTTGCGCAAGGAAGAACTGGGCGCACTGGTTTACTGCCTGACATGGGGCGGGCAAAGCCAGCTCAGGCACGCCATTGGCATGGGCAAGCCCTTTGGCTTTGGGCAGCTCAGTATTAAAATCAATGAAAACGAGTCACACATTATTCACAATAATGAACAGCAGCAAATTCAAACAGAAGACTATAAAGACTACCTAAAGGCGGCACAAAAAGCCTTTATCGACATGCTGGAAGACAAAATAAACTGGAAAAACAGCCCGCAAATCAAACAACTGTTAGCCATGGCAGACCCGCAGAATGCCCCAGGCAAGCCCGGCAGTCTAAAACCGCTAGATCTGGCAGGGGGTGGCAGAAACAATCAGTTTGTAAAAGCCAAACAAGCCAGGCTGGTCTTGCTTGACTATATTGAGAATACAAATAGCCCCGTTGCAACCAGCGTCTCAGCGGTTGATGAAACCAGCCCCGAAGGCAAATGGTTTAAGCAAACCGTAGCAACACTGGCAGCGCAACATAAGGCACCTGAAAAAAATATAATCCTTGGCAAAACGCTGGCAACAGAATGGCAAAAAATCAGCGAAGAAAGCCTTAAACAAGCCGCGTTAAAACTGATTAAAGCCTACTGGGAAGAAAATGGCGGCTGGGAAAAAGGCACAGGTTCAAGGAAAAAGGCGTTTGCTATTTATCAAAGTGGGGAAGAGTAAATGAGTATATTTGATACACTATCATCAGCACCATTTAGTGCGTTTGCGAATATTGCAACGATATTATCACTGCTTGTTTCAAGTATAATATGGTTATGGCTGAAATATCGTTCACGGGTTGATAATCAGCAAATTAATATACACCTAAAAGCCGACAGTGGAGAAGAATACAATCTTTTTGCCAGAATTAGACGAAAAAACCTTACAAGATCAGAAGTTCAGGGTTTATTAGGCGTTATTCCAATGCGGGAAGACAATCGCTCGCGCTATGACCCATCACCTATTGCAAAGGCAGATTTTTTTCGCTCACTCGAAAAAGCCCAAAGTGGTAAATCAAATACCTTAACGATAAACTGCACAAGCGAAGAGCTGAACCAGTTTGATCTCTCAAAATTGCAGAAAATAAAGTAACAAATAAAAAATGACTAGCTACAATATCGAATTTGACCCAAAAACCAATATCCTTACCGTTGGTTTTGGAGAACCGGCACAAAATAACCAACTGGTAATTGATGCCGACAAAAGATTGCAAACATTAATTAATGAAAAGCAAATCACAGGTGGTGAGATTATAAAAATCAATGGACCTGCAAGCCTACCCGTTGCAATGGTTATAGCACATAAACTCACCCACCTCTATCAGGCAATAGCCGTCTATGACCCCAAACTGTCAAAATATGTTGTCTCAATTGCACACGGCGACAAATACGCAATAGGTGATTTGCTCGGCGAAAATATATAAAAAAAGGGGGGGGTGGGTGTGTCGGAGGACAGAGGACAGAAGACAGAGCCTGTGAGTGACTCTTGCGACAAGCCCTTTTAACAAGCCGAGCAACGCAGATATCAGCGGATCAGGGCTTTCGTCTGTTTGAGCGACGCCAGGAGCGAGTTCGAAAGCCCCCGCTGATGTCGAGTAGCGCAGGGAACCGCTTGCGGCTTGTTAACAGGGCGGCTTTCTTTTGGATGCTTTTGTGTAGCTGTTGACAGAAAAGTATCTCGCAGCCATGCACAAACC
>JALVDQ010000149.1 GCA_027008885.1 Thiotrichaceae bacterium
GCAACCATGAGCAGGCAAAGCAGCGTCTGCAAGAATGGCGTGAGGTTTTTCCGGATAGTTACTACCTTGAACTGCAACGCACCGGGCGTGCCAACGAAGATGAATACCTTCACGCCGCCGTAGAACTGGCACTGCAAACTGCCACACCGGTTGTTGCCACCAATGATGTGCGTTTTCTGAAAGCTGAAGATTTTGAAGCACATGAAGCGCGAGTCTGTATTCACGATGGCTATACGCTCGAAGATAATACGCGCCCCAGACTTTATAGCGAGCAGCAGTATCTGCGCAGTGCCGCTGAAATGATCGAGCTGTTTGCGGACATTCCCGAAGCCATCGAAAATACACTGGAAATAGCCAAACGCTGTACCGTAACGCTCACCCTGGGTAAAAACTATTTGCCCGAGTTCCCCATTCCTGACGGCATGACAGAGGAAGAATACTTTTCGGAGGAATCTCGCAAGGGTCTTGAAGAGCGTCTGAAACAATTATTTGATGTAAATGCAGATGACTTTGCCGAGCTGCGCAAACCTTATGATGAACGCCTCCAGGTTGAGCTGGATGTTATCAATGGCATGGGCTTCCCCGGCTATTTCCTGATTGTTGCCGATTTTATTCAGTGGTCAAAAGACAATGATATTCCGGTTGGACCAGGTCGTGGTTCGGGAGCTGGCTCACTGGTTGCCTATGCACTGAAAATCACTGACCTTGATCCACTTAAATATGACCTGCTGTTTGAGCGCTTTCTAAATCCTGAACGTGTTTCCATGCCTGACTTTGATATTGACTTCTGCATGGACAAGCGCGACCTGGTTATTGACTATGTGGCGCGCACTTACGGGCGTGAAAAGGTTTCGCAGATCATAACCTATGGTTCGATGGCAGCAAAAGCGGTGGTGCGTGATGTCGGGCGAATACTCAATCATCCTTACGGTTTTGTTGATCGTATTGCCAAGCTGATTCCGTTTGAGATGAAAATGACGCTCACCAAGGCAATGGAGCAGGAACCTGACCTGAAGCAACTTTATGAAGAAGATGAAGAAGTTGCGACGCTCATGGATCTTGCCCTGAAACTCGAGGGTCTGACCAGAAACGTAGGCAAACATGCGGGTGGCGTCCTGATTTCACCGAGTGAACTGGTTGATTTTACACCGCTTTACTGTGAAGAAGGGGGCGCCAGTGTTGTTTCCCAGTTTGACAAGGATGACGTTGAAGCCGTTGGACTGGTCAAGTTTGACTTTCTGGGCTTGCGCAATCTCACCATCATAGACTGGGCGGTTAAAACCATCAATCAGCAACGCGCTGAAAAAAATAAAGAGCCGATACGCATTGAAGACATTCCGCTGGATGATCAGGCATCGTTTGAACTGTTGCAAGCAGCAAAAACAACGGCCGTTTTCCAGCTTGAATCACATGGCATGAAGGAGCTGATCAAGCGACTTCACCCTGATGTGTTTGAAGATATTATCGCGCTGGTCGCGCTGTATCGCCCTGGTCCACTGCAATCAGGCATGGTGGATGACTTTGTGGCACGAAAAAAGGGAGATCAGAAAGTCACCTATCCGCACCCTGATCTTGAGCCGATACTAAAACCTACCTACGGCGTTATCGTTTATCAGGAACAGGTAATGCAAATCGCCCAGGTACTTGCAGGTTATTCCCTGGGTGGCGCAGATATGTTGCGTCGCGCCATGGGTAAAAAGAAGCCCGAAGAAATGGCAAAGCAACGCTCCATCTTTATGGAAGGCGCCAAAAAGAATAATGTAGAAGCGAATAATGCCACTGAAATCTTTGACCTGATGGAGTTATTTGCCGAATATGGTTTCAATAAATCACACTCGGCTGCCTATGCGCTGGTTTCCTACCAGACGATCTGGCTAAAAGCGCATTATCCCGCAGCATTCCTGGCAGCGGTGCTGTCTGCTGATATGGATAATACCGACAAGGTTGTGACCTTTGTTGATGACTGTCTGCAATTTGGGCTGGAAGTGGTCGCGCCCGATATAAACCGTTCTGAATACAAGTTCACCAGTGAGCACGAAGGCAATGTGATCTTTGGGCTTGGCGCGATCAAGGGTGCGGGAGAAAGTGCCATTGCTGAAATTATTGAAGAAAGAAATGCCAATGGCCCCTTCAAATCCATGGCTGATATGTGCCAGCGCGTCAAAAGTCGTAAAATTTCCCGGCGCATTTTGGAGACATTTATTCGCGCCGGTGTGTTTGACAGCCTTGGAACCAACCGCCGCAGCCTGATGGAAGGTCTGCCAGAAATCGTGCGCATTGCCAGTCAGCAGCATCGGGATGAAGATATTGGTCAGACTGATTTGTTTGGTGGCTCGATAGCGGTTGTTGAAGATGAAAAAGTCACGCCAAATTTGCCGGAATGGGATGAAAAAATCCGTCTTCGTTATGAAAAGGAAGCGCTTGGACTGTATCTCACGGGGCATCCGCTGAATGCCTATGAAAACGAAGTCATCCAGCTGAGATCGCGTACCCTGAAACAGATGCAGGAAGACGATGGCAGTAAAAAATATCAAAAGAAACCCGTTACCCTGGTGGGTTTGATTTCAGCAGTCAGTATTCGTACAACCGACCGGGGAAAAATGGCAGTTATCACACTCGATGATAAAACGGCTTATTACGAATTTCGCATTTATGATGAAAAAATAGAACAATACGAAGCCTTTCTGAAAAAAGATGAACTTCTAATCGTTACAGGAACACTGAACACACTTTTTCAAACCGGAGATATTCGTTTTTATGTGAATGAACTGCATGATATTGAAAGCGCACGCAAACACTTTTTAAGCAGGTTTGTGCTGAATATCAAAAAAAGCCAGACAAATAACGGTCTGCTGGATCATTTGGATGAATTATTGCCTGCCGGTTCTGACATGCACAATATTTCTGCCACAGCCGATGCTTCTGCCGCAAGCAATGAAACCGACAAACACTCCGGTCAGGCTCAATGCCCTGTCTTTATCGTTTATGAAACAGAAACCGAAAAAGCAGAATTGCGTCTTGGAAACGATGTTGCCGCTCCATTAAGTGATAATGAAATTAAACAGCTAAAAAAGACTCTGGGAGAAGATAATGTCAGGCTTGTGTACTGATTTGGCGTGGCAAATAAACATCATAACGGGTTGATTTGCCACGAATCACAAAATCCGCCTTGATTTGCCCTGAAATCCCGGGTGCCAGCCTGGGGCGTTTTACCACAATGCGTTTGCGGGCTTTAGCCAATGCCTTTAAAAAGACTGCTTCGCTGTCACTGTCAGCACCGACAATCTCATGCAAAAACTGCATTTCTTTTTTCACCTGCGCTGATTTTTGTTTTTCGGGAAACATGGGGTCGAGGTAAATAACATCGGGCAAAGCTTGTGTATCCAGCCCATCCAGTAGCCTGCCGGCATTTTCATTATGCAAACTCATGCGCCCAAGAATGGCTTGCAAATCAGGATCAGTGCATAAACGGGCGCGCTCCAGAGCATCTTTAAGTAGCGCGTAAATGATCAGATTGCGCTCAACCAGCGTCACCTGACAGCCCAGGGTGGCTAATACAAATGCATCGGCACCCAGACCCGCGGTCAAGTCCAGAACCTGTGGATTGCTGATT
>JALVDQ010000150.1 GCA_027008885.1 Thiotrichaceae bacterium
AATAAATCAAACGGGATGCCTGCCATCATTGCCTGAGACTGAACACTCATAAATAATTGAGCGTATGCTTTTCTGTTAAAGAAATGAGACTCGGTTGTTTCGGAGTAAACAATGCCAATATGCGTGGATGCCGGGTATTTGAGCAAGGAATATTGATTACTCGCTGGAGCATATGACTCTGGCATAAATATCGCGTTATTGATATCAATCAGCAGATTAATGCCTTCTCCTGATGGAGTTCCAAGCAAGTTTTCGTCAATTTCCAGTTCTAGTATAGAGCCACCTGTCGCATCAGTTGTTTTGGCATAGTTGATAGCACTTGAAACAAAGGTTTGTCCCGCTCCCTGAGTGTAAAGAGAAGGCTTGCCGGATGCATCCAGATTGATATTAAACTCGGCACCACCTGCAAAACCCCATATTTGATAAGCGGTATTTGCATTTTGATCTGTGTTTAGCCAGATTGTGGTGTTTTGACCGATATTTTGTGAGAAGTGATGCAGTAATATCTTGTACTTGCCATCTTCATAGCGCCCGTAGAGTTCTGCATCACTTACTGCATTTTGTGCGCCCAGATCGAGACGCTCATCTTCACTCCAGTCAGATTTATCTCCATCAATTATTATTTTTCCCTGTTGTGAAAGCGGTATTTTATTGAGGGTATAGTGATAGTTATAGTCAGCAGGCAGGAATACGCTGTTATTAACATCTGCAAGGATATTAATCCCGGGTGTCGCTGGTGTATTTAACAATGTCTCGGGAATTGCCAATTCCAGAATATTACCGCCGGCACCGTCGCTGCCAATAAAATAATTCAAGGCAGAAATCAGTGTTTCTCCATCGGCGTTCGTATACAGATATGGTTTGCCATCGGTAGAGATATTTACATTGTATTCATGCCCACCGATGCTTCCCCATATTTTGTAACCGGTATTTTTATTTTGATCTGTATCTAGCCACAAGGTTGTTCCCGTTGTAATACTGCCGTTTAAATTATGCAGCGCGAGTTTGTATGTGCCGTTTTCGAAGCGACCATAGATTTCATATCCTGGTACAGTCGTTACTGCGGTCTCTAATCTGTCTTCCTGATTCCAGTCTGACAGATCACCATCGAGAATAATGCCTTGCGTCTTTGACAGGGTATAGCTATTACTGGCAGGAGAGTAACTTTGAGGCAGAAACTCAGTATCATTAATATCAGCAAATAAATGAATTTCCTCCGGAGAGGCTAACAGGCTCTCAGGCACTTCTATTTCCATATTGGAGCCGGAATTACCATCCGAAACAATACTGTGTACTAATGGACCAGAGACAAGTGTTTGTCCACTGGAGCCGGTATACAGATAGGGTTTTCCATCAGATGAAATATTAATATTGTATTCAGCACCAACAGCAAAGCCCCAAACCAGGTAGCCAGTTCCTGCGTTTTGATCCGTATCGAGCCAAAGTGTGGTATTAGCACCTATGGAACCGTTGCTTCGATGTATTGCAATTTTATAGCGATTATTTTCATAGCGAGCATAGATTTCATATCCTGGTACGGGTGTCGGGTCAATCCGGTCTGACTGAAACCAGTCGCTCAAATTGCCATCAATATTAATGGGATCTGCCCACAAGTTGCTTGTAAAAGTGAGCAGGCTGATCAATAGAATCTTAAACCAGATACTGGTGTTGCTTGTGTCTTTCATGGTAAATCCTTCCCTGGATATCCGGGAGGCTGTCTATTTATCTGCTTAAGAATAAGTTCTAAAAGACAGTCTCGTTAGTGAGCATGTTATCTATACAGGCTATACATATGCATCTGTACGGTATACAGGTCTATATAGTTTTTTCGCTATTTTTTAGCTATTTGGAATATTTTTAAAACATGGCAATAGCAAATAAAGTACATGAACAAAAACCTGTCTGGAAATAGTGAGCCTACTGCGGAAAAGCCAAATTTGGCTTTCCCTCGCTACGACTCATATTTCCAGACAGGTTCTAACGGTGAACCGTTAATATATTTTTGATCACGATGGGTATTAATGTCAGAGAATGGTGAACATCCGAAAAGCTGACTCAAATCAGCTTTTCCCTCGCTAATATTCAATTCCCGGACAGGTTCTTAAATCTCGACCCGGAATACTGTCCGACTAGCGTTGCAACATAAACGTCAGGTATTCCAAACGGTTTATTTTATCTGATAAAGTGTACATTCCGATTAATGTCGTAATAACAAGGGCGAGAGCAAAACCATATCCATAGAAACTTGCCCCCAGGAAAAGACTGCTTACTGAAAAGACAACATTCAGTACAAACAGACCCAGTGTGAGCCAAAACGCCTGCTTTAATAAGTTAAAATAGAAAAAGAGATTTAGCGTTGCCAGATAGAGAACAAGAATTGCTGTTGAGAAAAGATCGAGGTAATAAATATTTAAGTAAAGCGGCGACAAGTCCAGCCATGCAAAGATTTTTTTTGCCAGGAGGATAAAGAAAAGCAAGGTGACTCCCTGAAGCTTTATGATTTCCAGATAGGCATTGTAAATACTTTTTATCATTTCGCTACGCTTATGATTTATTTCCGACAAGTTTCCATTCCCGTTCACTTCACTGTAATAAGATTTATACTTGTCAACAAAATCAGTTTCTATGCGTAATAAAAAACTTGCCATACCAGGAATAATCGAGATATAAGCAAGAAAAATTGGCATATCATAAATTATGGATGAGCGTAAAACGCCGTTGACACTATCTGAAGTTGATGGAGCAAACCAGAAGATCCACTTGTCCGCCCATATCCCCAAATTAAAAAAAACGCCCGTAGGTATTAGAATCAAAAAAAGATTTTCACGCTGAAAAAATTCAAAGCGAAACAGCTCGTCAGCATCAAATTCCTGAATAATCAGAACAAACAGCGAAAGAAACAAAACAGCATGACCCAAAAGAAAAGAAAAAAGAAAACCTCTGATACCAAAGGAACTAAAAATCAAAGAAAGAACAACAATAGATGCATAAGCAATAAAGAAAACAACGAGTATTGTCTTGTAACGCCTCATGCCTGCAATAAAGATAACCACAAGCCAGACATTACACAACAGGACAAAATTGACAAACATAAGAAATGAATAGACAAAATCCTGCTCTCTAAAAAACAGTAGCCACAATACCGCTCCAATAGACCCATTAATAAAAGTCGATAAAACAAGCACACTTAAAAAATTTGGCAAAATAATATGTTCCCTTTGGAGATATATCTGATCCGCCATAAAGCGTGTAAAAACCAGTTGAAACAGGCTGCTTAATATTAATGATAAAGACATTAACCAGGTTATTGAAACCAGATACTCGTTTACCCAAAAACCGGATGATTGTTTAAAAGTTACCCCAATGATTCCAACCAGTAAAATACCTATAATTGAAAATACCCAGGGACCAGAACTAAGCGCGCCCGCATAAGCATAAGTCTTGACCAGACCAAACCAGCTCTTGTCCTTGAGTAATTTTTTTAACTCAAACCCTATTCCCGCCATTTGTTATCACCTTTTTATATAATTCTTGATAGTGCTTTAGAAAAATACTTTCCCGATAAAGACTTTCAACACGCTGAATACCTGCTTTTTGGGCGGCATACCATTTTTTACTATCTTTCAGCAAGTCCGCAGCAGCTCTTGCAAGTTCTTTTGGATTGGCGATAGGCACAACAGCCCCCGCCTTACCTAACGCTCTGTCCTGTTTGTTTTTGCCCTCAATCATGCCACGACTAAAACCCACATCAGTTGAAATGGCAGGCACTCCTGCGGCAAAGCCTTCCAGTATGACAAGCGGCTGGGCTTCGCTAATTGAACTCAAAACGATAAGACCAATTTTAGGCAAAATATCTTCTATTCGTTGAAAGCCAAGAAACTTGACCTTATTTTCGAGTTTAAGTTGAGTCACCAACTCATGGCACTCTCTGGCATAGTCTTCATCCTCATCTTCAGGACCAACAATCCAGCCCTCTGCTTCCGGATACAATTTACACAATTCAGCAACAGCATAAATATAGGTTTTTATGTCTTTGATGGGTACAACACGCCCCAGCAAACAAAGAACAGGAGGTATCTCTTTAGTTCTGAGTGAACGTAATTTAGCCAAACCCGTTTGTTTCACTCCATTATGAATAACAATCGCTTTGTCAGGATTTGCTCCCAGTTCTATCTGTTTCTGGCGATTCCGCTCATACAGGGTGATCGTATAGGTGCAGGCGCTGTAAGTCAGCCGCCCCAGTATTTCAAAAAAATGAATCCACAATTGTCGTAAAGCACTGGTACGGTCATCCAGCCCTGAATAGTATTCCCGGTTAATCTCTTTTATCCATTCAGCCTGATAAAGGTCTATTTGTCTTTCTTTCGTATATATGCCGTGCTCGCTCAGTATTAATGGTCGATTTTTTTGTAATCGAAGAAACATACCTAACGCCCCTGCATAACCTGTAGAAATTGTGTGATAACAAAGTGCATCAGGAATTTTTCTGGAAATATCAATTAAAGATAATAGTGGCGAATACATTGCTCTAATTGTCCAGAAATATTCATTAAATGCGTGATCAGGACAATTTTTATAATAAATCTCAAGAAACAACTGCCAAATCTCTTCACTATAAAAAAGATCATCCAGATCAAGCTGGCTATTATTTAATAGCGCATGAGCATTCTCACCGAGTTCCTCAATATCTGGAACCTGTCCAGAACCAGCGATCTTTTTGTATATATCTTTAATTCCCTGAATAAAACGCTGATCCAGATGTCGCGTCATGGGCTTTCCCAGATTGAGGTCTTCATTGAGATAATGAGATTCAAAATGACAGACATTTGCAGGAAGCTTGTAACGCATGGCTTCATAATTTTTCCGGTCAGCACCCAGAAAAATAATTGAAAACTGGTAATTTGGATGACCTTCTATAAGTTGATGTACCCAACTTGATACACCACCTCTTATATAAGGATATGAACCTTCCAGAATCAGGCAAATATCGGCTGTTTTTTTTGATCCGGGTGACTCTGCTTGCACCGCATCAAGAGAGAGTGGTTTATCTTTTGTCATGTTAACTTTTCTCTAATACCCTACGTTGCAATGAAGCTGCGATTTTTTTTGCTTCCCGGGATTTATTCGTTTTCCCCTGATACAATAAAATCCTGCTCAGAATATGAAAAGCATAGGCTGACGTCCTGTTGAGTTTAATTGCCTGATGACAATGATATAAAGCCTCTTCCAACAGCTTTTCTTCACTCATAAAAAACATTCCAATATCAAACAGATGCATATACTCTTTGGCAACAACAAGATGCTGTTCAGCACGTTCGGTACCGGAAAGACCTTGCAACATTTCCAGATCCTTTTGCAACTCGCCCTGCAAGCGTTTTTCAAGCTTTTCCTTTAGGCTAAAAGCCATTAAACGCGCGCTTTCAAATGGACTAACCAAAGCCTCTGATAACAGCGCATAGGCTTCCTTATCTGGTAAATGCCTGGAGGCAAGCAATAGTTTTAGATAATTTTCATCATTCAGGGTAGAAAGAAGACTGCGTGTTTTTTTATATTTATTAGAGCTATGTAGTAACTTTGTTTGCTCAAGAAAATCATAGGGCTCCTGACTATCTGTATCTTCTTGTTGTCGCTGTTTTAACTTGTGTTTATATTTTTTTCTGAAAATATCTTTTGCTGATAAAAACCACAAAGATAACAGGCTAATCACCGGAAATAAAAAAATAAAAGAAAACAGGAAGACTATTTTTTTACGATCCAAAGAATCATCAGGGCTTTCTGAATATATCCAGAATGATGCTGCAAGAGCAATAATCATATGCCCCGTTATGGCGATAACCCAGCTCCATTTTAGCGGTAAAAAAATTAAAAACCCTGTTGCAATGTCAGCAATAACAAAAATCAGGTATAAAATAAAAGTTCGATACATATTATTAATACTCTCTTTTATTCTTGCCAGTCTGCACAGATTTTTTTATTTTCTGAAGTGTAATTTTAATACCCGCTTTACCCGGCAAAACAGCAAAGTCTTTAACGAAACTTTGCTCTAACTGTTTTTTCCAGGCAGCAGCATTGCTTGAATTAAACAGGGGAACCAGCACAACAAGCACCATCTCATGCTTCTTTTGTAACTGCCATATACGACTAATCCCTTTTATTTTTCTGATGAAAAAAGCCTTGTACCTGTTATGGTTCGCTGAAAAAGGAATTAAAATCTTAATCAAAAAGACTGAATTAACCGAATTAAGCGCAATATCAATAGCTGTTGAAGTCTCCAGGCGTAAGGCTTCTGCTGATGTAAGCGGATGTTCAGATGCACTTAACAGGTTTGCAACATAAGCACATAACAAACTCAGTAAATTCAGGTTTTGCTGTATAAATACAGAAGGCGTTATGCGAACAACTGCCATTACCCCCCAGAGCCGCTGATGACTATCAATTAAAGGTATCGCCGCCTGAAGCCTGGAACTTTTTCGAGTCTTCAGGGATTTGTTCCCAATTTCCTTTGAGACCACTGCCCGTTTGGTTTCAATGACTTTGGAAATCAGAATATCTTTATGTAAATCTTTGCTGAACACCGCCTTGTTAGCCAGAGGCACAGGATTTATCATACCTTTCTCATTAATATAATAAAAAACAGATTCCTCAAGCCATTCATACTGGTCAAGTATTTCACGCAGCTTCCTGATTGCTACCTTTACCTGCTGCTTGCTGTCCAGCGGAGGCTGCAAAGAAACCTCCAACAAGCGTAATGATCTGGTGACCGATTGAGTTGTTGTTACCAGATTTTCTTCTAACTGACTATACGTTATATGCAATAGCTGTAATTCTTGTTCAATCCTGTTGTTATCCCTTAAACAGTCTATTTT
This sequence comes from Thiotrichaceae bacterium, assembly GCA_027008885.1. Lineage (GTDB taxonomy): Bacteria > Pseudomonadota > Gammaproteobacteria > Thiotrichales > Thiotrichaceae > Cocleimonas. The sequence goes on from JALVDQ010000150.1 coordinate 6,867, forward strand.
TTCCTGTTGAATTTCCTCGAATTTGTGTTTCCAGCTATGTAATAACTCACCTATTAAAATAACAATCAAAAAATTTCCGGCAAGAATATTTAAGCCTTTATTAAATAAATCTTCCTGATAAAAAAAGGTGTAAGAGAGTAAAGCCACAGCAAGCACAGAAAGATTTAACAAACCAATCCATGTTCCATATCTGACCGCAACAACGATGGGGATAATAATTAACCAGGGAAAGCCGCTTTCCAGTAAAAAAATATCCTTTACATTTAAAATATACAATAAAACAGGTATAACAAGAGGCAAGAAAACAACCTCAAGTAATTTATTTATTGATACTCCTATATCATCAGGCAATTGTTTAAACAGTTTATGCCTTCTATTTAATGCTCTGCTAGCTACTTGTTCCATTATCTTAATACTCCAGCTTTTTTTATTGCATTAATACCATTAAGAGCATCCCTGGAAGCAGGATTGATAGCGAGCGCACGCTGGTAATATTCAAAAGAAGAGTTAAATAGACCATACTTTTGATCAAAGGCAGCCAGTAAAACCCAATATCGGGATAATCTTTCCACACCGGTTTTGTAGCGATTTGCCAATGAAATAAAATGTTCAAAATTTATATCATCAGAAAGATCAAAACTTAGCTGCAATCCTCTTAATAACAAGCTGCTACTTTTGGTTCTTTTGACTCCCTGACTCAGGGTAGACAGCGCCAGAGAATTTTGTCCCAAATCTTCCTGCAAAATGCTAAGCCGCATATACTGAAGTTCCCGTACCCGCCTGGATCGTTGATAACGTCTCTTTAACAAACGGGAATAGTAAGCTGCAGCACTTTTTCTGTATTTATACTGCCAGGCAATTTCTGCCATGATTGACAAATGGCGCGTACTAATCTCTTTATCCCAGGATTTTTTATTTTTAAGCCATAATTTATAGGCGGACTTTTTCTTGCCAAGAAGCCAATAAAGTTCAAACTGACTTAAACTGGATACTTTGCTTGCGCCAAAAATTTTATCTATGTCTTTCCAGGTACGCAGTGATGCAGAATATTCTTTCCCGGCGGACAACCATTTGGCGAGTGTAATATAAAGCGCCTTATCCGGCTTATGTGAAGATAAATAGTTTTGCAAAAAACTAATTGCCTGTTTCTTATTATCATTATTAAGCAAATGATAAAAAACATCGTAAACAGCCTGCCTCGGCAAATCGCCTGTCTCGGCAAGATTTATTAACACTTCCAGCGCTTTTTTATTAAGACTTGCCTGCGCTACAGCTATCAAACGCAGCCTGTTTTCCGCCGTTTTTTCCTGCTGATAAATCCATAACCATTTATCCAGTGCAAAATCATAATTATCCCTGGCTGCTTCAATATCTGCCCATAACTTCTGTGGAGCCAAACTGTCAGGGTATTTCTCTAATGCTTTTTTTACATAGAATACTGACTTGTTATAACGTTTCCCGGCAAGTTCTATTTTTGCCTGACGCAGCAAGCCACTCAGCGAGTGTGGATTAGCCTTTAAATAACCTGAATTAATATTCCTTGCAATATCATACTTTCCCTCTTTTAAAGAAACATAAACTGCTTTATTAATTAAACGCTGATCATTTGGAAAAGCTTTTAGGAATTCAAGTATCAGCTTAAGTGCTTTATCAGCTTTATTTCCCTTGATATAAAGGTCAACCAAAGCTTGATTAATGCTCCATTGATCACCTTTATTTGAGTTATTTACAGTTGACCTTGCTTCTAGTAATAAATTAATCGCCTCGTCATCATTACCCGCAACCGAACTCCAGTGGGATGCTTTTTCATACCAGCTTTGCTGTTGATTTACAGACGAGTTCTTCGCCAAATATTGAAACAAATAGGTAGCAATTTGCGGGTAGCCCAAATTCGCACTTTTTTTTGCGATGATATCCAGGTTTTTGGGGTACTTCTCAGGTTGTTGCTTAACCTGATTCAAAAATGTTTCGATTTGCTGAAACTGCCCTGCCCGCTCCAGTGCCGAGAGCCATTTTTCAGTATACAAGCGTAATTGCGGTTTGGAATAGACCGTATCCAGAGCTTTTTTATAAAGAAAAACCGCTTTATCATCATAACGGCTTTGAGTCGCCAAATCGCCCGCGAGGCCATACCATTTTGCCTTGTCTTGCAAATTATTTTGCGCCAGGCGCTGATAAAATTCACTCGAGAGTGGAAGCAAACCAAAGGCTTTACTTGATTCAGCCAGTTTTATCAATAAAGCATCAGGTATTTTGTCATATTTTGACAAGCTTATAAGCTGTTGACGAACTTTGTATTTTAATATTATTCGTTCTTCTTTATCCTGAGACTCATAATATTTACCCATCTTGTTATTTAAGGTTACAAATTCATATTCCAGAACTGAGTCGTCTGCCAGTTTTTTTGGCGTCAGTTTTTTAGAGAGCAGTCTTCCTGATTCCTCCCACAAACTCTTGTTTGTTAATAAGCTGGCAAGATATAAAACATCTTTAGCAGGAGGATTATTTTTATCCAGCATTTGATAATAAAAAGTCTTTATGCGACTGGAAAACTGCTCCTTAAGAACAGGAACCTTCTGGCTATTTAAATAGTGCGCTGACTTCCATGGAAACAGGGCAAACAAGAGTATTAACACGATCCCAAGTACAAGTAATAATAGCTTGAGCGTAAATAATCTGGGGGGCGTATTGTCTTTTATTTTAATATTCATCCCTAATAGCCTCCTTGTTACTCGGATTTCTCCTTCAGTTTCACCTTAGCCTTTGCTGTTAACGGAATAAAAGGCACTCCTTCCTTTATCTGGTTTCGCAACCATTTCTTGTAAGCATTTGATTGCGAATCAAAAGGCAATGCCGTCATAATACTGATATATCTTCTTATCATATGACCAGGCGGCAAGCCTGACTGGATATCATGAATTTTTATTTTCTCGCCTTTTTCCCTGTACTTATCAATAATTGACTTATATTTCTTGTTTAACAAAGGGGCTTGTTTATCTTTATGACTATCAACCAGCAATAAATTTGTATCAGGCTGTAGTTGTAAAATTCCATATCCGGCAATATCCAGTGAGGCAATTGAAATCCAGGGAATAAAGCCTTCTTTTGCAATACGGGTAGCCAGCTCTTGCATCTTTTGCGGATCATTAGGTGGAGCATAATCAATGATAATGACATCAATTGATAAATCTTTTTTAATCTTATTTAACTTGTTTATCAGCCACTCCTGATCATTTTTCGAGGTTTCTTTATAGACCTTATTGACATTGTCCCAGCTTGCAAATAAGGATTCTGCCAATACCGCTTCTAACTGATCACCAATATTATGCACAACCTCAAAACCACGATTTGAAATGAAGCGCATTTCAGGATATTTCTTATGTATTTTTGCCAATAAGCTGACAAGACCTTTTATCTGTTTTTCTCGCTGTTTTTCATCTTTGGCATAGAGATAGAAGCTATCCATCGTATCAAGAAACAGCCCCCGGTAACCTGCTTTCCAGAGTGGTGTAACGACAGAATCCACAACAAAATTCTGCCAACCTGAGGAAGCAAGATCCATAACTTTGCTATCCCAGACTTTATTTTCTCCAATAATCCAGTCTTTCTTGATCTTTTTAAACCACTTTCGGGTAGGTGACACCTCACCAATACTTACATACGCAAAAACACTACCACCACCTGCTTTCAATGCCTTTAATTCTTCAGGTTTAACATTGCCAGACTCCACAATAATCCTGCTGTACCGAGATAAAATCCGGGTTGGCAAGTTGCTACCATAAAAAACAGCGGTACTTTTATTTGCATCAATTGCACTCAAAATTGAATCCTTTTTTTCATCTGGATTTTTTTCTGTATTCTTTTCGGCAAGCAAAGAGAAAGTTAAACTTAAGAGCAATACAGCAAGGGAAACACGACTCAATATGTTAAACATAATCAAGCTCCATTTTTTTAGATAATATGAACTTGTCCGGGGAATAGTGAGTCTACTGCGAGGAAACTCATATTCCAGACAAGCTTTAATTCTTTCGAGTATCTTTTTGGCTATACAACTATTGCGTCAATCTCTTGAAGCCCGAACCTCAATATCTTCTAACTAATAATTAGAATTACCTTTTTATTGTAATATTTATAATTTAGAGGTAGTTAGCAGTAGCTAATTAATATTATTAATAATGAGAGTATGCAAAAGATACTCCTACTCGTTTGCCATCCCAGTCGACACCATCACGGGTAGATTTAAGGTACATGGCATCAGCCTTTACATGACTATTTTGATTCAAACTAAAGTCGGCTCCTACACCTGCGGTATAACCCGAAGCCCAAGTTTGACCTGCTTCTTTGGTGCGATTCACACTCCCTGATACATTCACACTCAACTTTTTACTCACAGGAAAATTACCATTCGCAATTAAAGCGTAGGATTTATAATCCGTTGGAGACCAATAATTATTTTTCTTTTCATCATAAGAAAGTGACTGTACCTCGGCACCCGCCCAAACCCACGGAACATCAGGAGAAATACCATAAAGAAGTGCTGCGCGTTTATGCCTTGATGCATTTCCATCGCTAAGTTTTCTACGCTGTACACTACCTTCAGCAATTACCCTTCTGGATACACGCCACGAAGCGGAGAGTTTTGTCGTTTTTCCCGAGAGCAACTGGTTTTCGTCATCTGTAATAATTGCTTCCTTAAACAGGAAGTCATCACTATGCTCCAAAGAAACTGTTGCATTACCCGTTGGTTTAGCGCTTACCCGCGCCTTGTATTTAACATGATTTTTACGTTTGTCAGTACGGTGATTATCCAGATAGACCGCACCAACACTCACTTCCGTTTCAATATGATTATATTTCTGAGTTAATCCTGCTGTAATTTCATTGCCATCATATTTATCCCTTTCCGAGCCATCCACAATATAATAATGATGAGCACTCACCTTTGCCCTGGTATTTTTATTAATATGGGTGTAACTTACAGACTCATCTTCAAACTTGATATCATTGCTATCTTCATAGGAAGTAGCCGCCGCTTCAAACACGCCATCTATAGAATTTTGAGGGGCGGCAAAAGCGGGGATTGAAATACCCAGCAACACAGTTCCAGTCAATGCGTGCTGACCAAGTTTAATAATTATTTTTCCTTTCTCTATTTTATTTACCTTATCTACGTTATCCATGCCTGTATTCTCTCTTCCCTGCTGCCCGATAACTTTAACACTACGGGAAAAAAGATTTTGTCATCTCATCCAGATAACAATGCTGTTTATCGGTCTAGTTGCCGACTATCAGGAGTAAGTGGTAGTAATCCAAAAAAGCTCAAAGAAATGGATATACACTCGTTTTGCAAGTGCAATAGGGTTACTAAGTATCTAATACCCATCCCCCCTGTTTTTCACATATTTTTCCCGTAGTTGAGGAACGAAACACAGAAACACTGCTTAACTATGTGCAATTCCCGTATTCCACAGGCTTCATACGAGCTACGTTGCTGTTCTCTGTCCTCTGTCTTCTGCCACCCATCCCCCTGTTTTTTATATATACTGCGACCTTCAATTAGTGATTGAAGGCTGCAGTATACGACCCACAAAGCAGCCCTTGATAAACTCTTGACACTTCAGTTTCAGATTTTTGATAAAAAATCAGTTATTGGGGGT
>JALVDQ010000151.1 GCA_027008885.1 Thiotrichaceae bacterium
AAGCACCTGCTTGCCAGCCTTGAGGATGTCTTCAATAGAACGCAAATAGACTTCTGTTTTGCCACTCCCCGTTACACCATGCAATAGTGTTGGTTTGGGCTTGCTGCAATGAAAGTGTTTTTTAATTTCAGCAACACATTGTTTTTGTTCAGGGGACAGGCTGATTTTCTTTTTGGGGGATTCAGGGGAGATGGTATTCTCAGCATCCCCACTATTCCCGCTTAATGTATTGCTGGCAAGTCCATCAAGCTTTCTATGCTCTACAAGCCCTTTTTTTTGCAGTTCTGATAAAATTTTTTTCCAGTTTTTACCAATGGCATCCTGTAATTGTTGCGCGCTGCATTCTTTTTGTTTTAATAATTGTAACATGGCGAGTTGTTTTGGAGCGCGTTTCAAGGTGTCTTCCTTGAGTGAGTATGCCTGGTGATTCGCACGCCACAGCAGGGTTTCCGGTAATTTTCTTTCCTTGCGCAGCTTCGCAGGCAAGGCATGAAACAAGACCTCACCAAGCGGATAAAAATAATAGCGACTTGCCCACTCCAGGAATGCGAACATCGTATTATCAAACAGTGATTCCTGATCAATTATGTCGGCAACACTCTTTAATTTTTGAAGTTCACTCTTTGCATTTATCTGAACCACAATGGCAGGCACAAACCTGTTTCCAAGCGGCACTTTGACACGCATACCAACTTTGGGAGCACAAGCTGGTGCCCAGTTGTAATCGAGTAATTTATACAGGGGGCGCTGTATTGCAACACGCACTATTTGCTCGTTATTTTTATCCATTTAGCCCTGCTAGTAGTCTCACTGATTCAGGTTTCAAATAATGGCTTCAAGCTTTTCCAGTAGAGTTGCCATTTCCTGATTGGTTCCGATAGTAATCCTCAGATATTCATCAATGCGTGGTGCTTTGAAATAGCGCACCAAAACGCCTGCCTTCTTTAAATCTTGATAGATTTCTTCAGCATTTCCCTTTGGCGGACGCGCAAAAATAAAATTTGCTTTGGATGGCAGCACCGAAAAGCCCAGTTTTTTCAAAGCTTCAGCGGTCTCATTGCGGCTTTTAATAATTTTCTGGCAGGTTTCCCTGAAATAATCTTTATCCTGGATAGCGGCTATCGAACCTTCAAGTGCGGCGCGATCCAATGGATAAGCATTGAAAGAGTTTTTAACACGTTCCAGCCCTTCTATCAGTTCTTTCTGTCCCAGTGCAAAACCGACTCTCAAGCCCGCGAGTGAACGGGACTTGGAAAAAGTTTGAGTGATCAGTAAATTAGGATATTCAGAGATCAATGGAACGGCACTATCTCCGCCAAAATCAATATAAGCCTCATCTACAACGACTGCCGAATCAGGATTGCTTGCGAGTATTTCTTCGATTGCATCAAGAGACAATGCAATGCCGCTGGGTGCATTGGGATTAGGGAAGATAATGCCGCCATTTTCCTGAGCATAATCTTTTGGCTGAATCGTAAAATCCTCAGCCAGGGGAATTTGCTTCGCCCTGATCCCAAAAAGTTTACAGTAACAGGGATAAAAGCTATAGCTGATGTCAGGATAAAGCAGTGGTTTTTCGTGTTTTAGCAGCGCAACAAAGGTGTGGGCAAGAACTTCATCCGAACTATTACCGACAAAAACCTGTTCTGCCGGAATGGAATAGTAGTCGCCAATGGCACGTTTTAATGAGTGACAATCAGGATCGGGATAAAGCCGCATATTTTCATCCGCTGCCGCCCGCATTGCCGCAATTGCCCTGGCTGACGGCGGATAGGGATTTTCATTCGTATTTAATTTAACATACTGCTGATCTTGTGGCTGTTCGCCAGGTGTATACGGATCGAGTTCCTGTATACGTTTGCTCCAAAATTTGCTCATAATTGGCTGCTTCTTTGTTTGCGTGAATAGTTATATTATCAGTTTTCAGGATGATATACGCAATAGCCTTGAAAACCCCCGCAGTTGTTTTATTATCGCGCTGACCCTAACATCAATACAGGCAGGACAAATAATGATCAGGAGCATGACAGCTTTTTCCCGCAAGGATATGACCGACAGCAATGTCACACTTGGCTGGGAAATGCGTAGTGTAAATCATCGCTATCTCGATATTTCGCTTTCAATACCTGATTCATTAAATGCCTATGAGAATGATTTTAAAGAAATTATTCGCAGTAAACTGGGGCGCGGCAAAATTGATGCAAAGCTCAGTCTAAAGCAGGGGGAGGCTGAGAACGAACATAAAATCCAGATCAATGCAGATGCTGTAAAAGCACTCAGAAAAGCACGTCAAAAAATTGAGGCGTTAACCAAAAAATCACTGAGCCTGTCTGCCATGGAAATTTTACAATGGCCAGGTGTGATAGAGGAACCTGAAGAGGATCTGTCAAGCAATCTGAAAACAGTCAAAGCCTTGTTAAACGAAACACTCGATGAGTTAATCAAAATGCGTGAACTTGAGGGTAAGCGTCTGGCGCAGCTCATCTTGTCACGCTGCGAGACAATCAGCGAACTGGTAAAATCCGTGCGTGAGCGTCGTACACAGGTACAACTTGCCATGCGTGAGAAAATCCTGAAAAAAATTGAAGAACTGAATGTTCCGTTTGAGCAAAATCGTCTCGAACAGGAACTTGTCTATCAGGCTCAACGCCTTGATGTTGATGAAGAGCTGGATCGTCTTGATTCACACGTCAAGGAGGTCAAAGCTACCTTAAAAAATAATGAGCCAGTTGGTCGAAGGCTGGATTTCCTGATGCAGGAACTCAACCGTGAAGCGAATACACTGGCATCAAAATCAAATGACGCAAAAACAACCAAGGCAGCGGTGGAACTTAAAGTTTTGATTGAACAGATGCGTGAGCAGATCATGAATATTGAATAGCTTTTTTGTATCCCTGAGGCGGTAGTGGTCAAATCTGTGTTTCGTTCCTCAATACAGGCTATAGCTGCAATTATAAAAATATATAAAAAAGTAGGGGGATGGGTGGCAGAGGACGGAAGACAGAGGACAGAAAACCGAGAATAGTGAGCCTCCTGCGGAAAAGCTGAATTTGGCTGGAAGCCTGCCCGAGAACTGGAAATTGACTGCAGATCCCACAATCATCATAATCTGAGCTTATCAAGTTCGTTAAATAGAGTGGCTATTCGCCTCTCTTGATAAACTCACCTTATAATAATTCTGAAGTTTTCGTTTCAATCCCAGTTCTCGGACAGGCTCCTGGATTACCACCAGAACCACCAGCTGCTTAAGACCTTGAATTTTCTGCTTGAACTCCAGGCTCCATTTCCCTTGTTATTTGACGCTCTGACTTTCCACGTTGCGTTTCCGGTTGCAAGGTAAGTGTAAGGTCTAATGTAGCAGTTTCCTGTTCCATTGTAGCAGTGAGTCGAAGCCGCGCTATAACTGCGTCTTATCCTTGCTCCCCTGGAATCATTAACCCACAGGTAATAATGGCTTGCCCCCGGCACTGCTTTCCATGAATAAACGGGCATTCTGTTTCGGCTTGAGCTGCCCGGAGCAATAAGTCTGGGTGCTTTTAGTTTTTCTGTTTCATTTGGCAGAACCCTAAAGGTTTTTTTGGTGCTCCA
>JALVDQ010000152.1 GCA_027008885.1 Thiotrichaceae bacterium
AATTCTCTTATGCAGGAACATTAATTACAAGTATAGCTTAATACGTTTTTGTTCTCTATCTCTATAGTTGGGATGTGGTGGGGAGAAGTGGGTACTTGATTGCGACAAAATCGTGTTACTACCCAAAATATATAAAAAACAGGGGGGATGGGTGAGACAGAAGACAGAGGACAGAACCGAGCATGTAGCCTGTATTTTTCTGTGTGTTCCTCTGCGTAAGGATAGATTTGAACTCCGAAACTTGAGAAACTAATATGACAAAAATCCAACTTCTCTTAAATCCTAACTATCCTTTTTTTGCCAAAACTATTATATTGCATGGTTGCGAGAATTAGTGGCAGAATCAAGGTATGAAAGATCAGTATAATCATAAAATTATTGAACCCGCTGTGCAGCAGATGTGGGAAGAGAATAAATCGTTTGAGGTGACGGAAGATCCGGACAAGGAAAAGTTCTATTGCCTGTCGATGTTTCCTTATCCGAGTGGAAAGTTGCATATGGGGCATGTGCGTAACTACACCATCGGCGATGTTATTTCACGCTTTCAGCGTATGCAGGGCAAAAATGTGTTGCAACCTATGGGTTGGGATGCGTTTGGCTTGCCAGCAGAAAACGCAGCAATCAAAAACAAGGTGCCACCCGCTGTCTGGACAGAGCAAAATATTGTGGAGATGCGGGCACAACTTAAAACCATGGGCTTTGCCTATGACTGGTCACGCGAGTTGGCGACCTGCAAACCCGATTATTATCGCTGGGAGCAGTGGTTTTTCCTGAGGTTGTTTGAAAAGGGTCTGGTGTATCGCAAAAAAGCAAGCGTTAACTGGGATCCGGTTGACCAGACGGTGCTTGCCAATGAGCAGGTTGTTGATGGTCGGGGGTGGCGCTCTGGTGCGCTGGTTGAGCAACGCGAGATAGATCAGTGGTTTTTGAAAATTACCACCTATGCGGATGAATTGCTTGAGGATGTACGCAAACTTGAGAACTGGCCGCAGCAGGTTCGCACCATGCAGGAAAACTGGATTGGCTGCTCTGAAGGTGTGGAGCTTGAGTTTGATCTGGCTGATGCCAATAGCGATATTAAATCACTCAGTGTGTTTACCACGCGCCCCGATACTTTAATGGGGGTCACTTATTTAGCGGTTGCCCCGCAGCATCCTCTGGCTGAGCAGGCGGTAGCGAACAATCCTGATCTGGCAGCGATTCTTGAAGAATGTAAAACCACTAAAACCACTGAAGCCGAAATAGCCACAATGGAGAAAAAGGGCTTTGCGACAGGAATCCATGTGCTTCATCCGGTTTCAGGCGAACAAGTACCTGTTTGGGTTGCGAATTTTGTGTTGATGAGTTATGGCTCAGGTGCTGTTATGGCAGTACCTGCTCACGATGAGCGAGACTGGGAGTTTGCCAAAGCGTATGGTTTGCCAATCAAACAGGTGATTACCTCAAGCAATGAAGCCGTTGCCAAAAGTATAAATGTTGAAGAAGCTGCCTACACCGAAAAAGGTATTCTGATTAATTCGGCACAGTTCGATGGCTTAACTTCGCAACAAGCCTTTGATGCAATCGCGGATTACCTGAAAGAACATGGCAAGGGGCGCAAGACGGTGAACTACCGCCTGCGTGACTGGGGTGTTTCCCGGCAGCGCTACTGGGGCTGTCCCATTCCGATTATCTATTGCGATGATTGTGGCGCGGTGGCTGTTCCTGATGAAGATTTGCCGGTTGAATTGCCTACCGAGGTTACATTTGATGAATCCGGCTCTTCTCCACTGAAAAAAATGCCTGAGTTTTATGAATGCTCTTGCCCAAAATGTGGCAAGGATGCGATTCGTGAAACAGATACCTTTGATACTTTCTTTGAATCTTCCTGGTATTTTGCCCGCTACACGGGACCGGATAACGATCAATCCATGCTGGATGAACGGGTCGATTACTGGATGCCGGTTGATCAATATGTGGGTGGAATTGAACATGCTGTGCTGCATCTTTTATACGCGCGTTTCTTTAATAAACTCATGCGGGATGAGGGCTTGCTTGAGTGTGATGAGCCATTTACCAGCCTCTTGACCCAGGGGATGGTGCTGGCTGATACCTTTTATGTAGAAACTGAAAATGGCTCGCAGGAGTGGATTGCTCCCAAAGATGTTCATATTGAGCGCAACGAAAAAGGCAAAGTGTTATCAATCACTGATCCACAGGGGCGTACTGTTAAAGCAGCCGGCATGAGCAAGATGTCAAAGTCGAAAAATAACGGTGTTGACCCTGCGGAACTGATTGAAACCTATGGCGCGGATACCTTGCGAGTCTTTTCCATGTTTGCGGCACCACCAGATCAGAGCATGGAATGGCAGGATTCAGGTGTGGAGGGCGCGAATCGCTTTATTAAACGTCTGTGGCGACAGGTATATGAGCACGTCAGAATTAATCCGATAACCGAGCTGGATAAAGACAAACTTACTGAAAAACAGCGGGAAATACGTCGCAAGCTATTTCTTACTTTACAAAAAGTAACGGATGACATGGCGCGCCGTTTTACCTTCAACACTGCCATTGCTGCCAATATGGAACTGCTTAACGAGCTTTCAAAATTCCATGAAAACAGTTTACAGGCGCAGGCATTACGCCAGGAAGCTCTGGAGCATATTGTGCTAATGCTGTCGCCTATTATGCCGCATGTCTGCCAGAAATTATGGGAGAATCTGGGCAAGGAAGGCGCTGTCATGGATATGCCCTGGCCGGAGGTGGATGAAGCGGCTCTGTTGCAGTCAAAAATACAAATGATGATCCAGATCAACGGAAAATTACGCGGCAAGCTCGACGTTGGTGTTGATGACGACGACGAAACCATTAAGGAACTGGCACTTCAGCATGACAATGTAAAACGCTTTCTCGAAGATGCTGCTGTTCGTAAAATTATTGTAGTCAAGGGACGGTTGATTAATATTGTTGCCAACTAATTATAAATCGGGTTCTAAATCGGGCATGGCTCGTCTTGCTGTAATCCTGTTACTGCAAACTGTTCTTGTGTCGGCGTGTGGCAATTCTTTTCATTTAAGAAAAGATCTCAGACTGCCCAGAATCTATGAGCGGATTCAGCTTGAAAATGTCACTCCTCAAAGTGACTTTGGCAAGGCATTTGAGGCAGCACTGCAAGAGGCGGGTGGAGAATTGGCTGAACGCGCCGTAACCAAAGTCAGAATCAGCAATTTGCGTGAGGGAAAGCGGGTTGTTGCCTATACTGGCGAGCGCAAGGCACGGATTTATCTGGTTTTTCTAAAGCTTCAATATGCCATTTATCAAAATAGTCGTAGCAGGGCGCTCAAGCACTCGATTGATCTGGATAAAACCTTTATTTACGATGCCAATTTTGCACTGGGTAAAGCCGAGGAAGAAAGGAAGATACGCGAAGGTTTGTATGCAGAAGCCGCACGCTTAATCATTTTAAAGTTAAAACATACTAATGGCACAATTCTTCAAAAATAAAAATAGAGTAAAAAGGGGGGGGATGGGTTGTATCTTCCCGGGGTTTCTATTGTCCTTGTTTTTGCTTGGCTTTCCTGTGCTTTCGAGTGCT
>JALVDQ010000153.1 GCA_027008885.1 Thiotrichaceae bacterium
TAATCAAAATATTGTTTTTTCAAAACACTAGATCTCAACCATCGATTATTTACTGGCTTTTTAATCGAAGTTGGGTAGTTCGTGCTTCTGGTTACTTCTTTTTAGTCGCGAGTTTTAGGCATTAGCTTTCTATTTTACAGGTTCCTCTATTTGGCATAGGAGAGACAGAGTTTATTTTTTGAAGTGCCTTGATTCGACAAAGGGAGTGAGACTCATTAAAAATCAGTGATCTGGATAAACCATAAAAATCGTCACAAGCAAAAATAGGTGAAAAAGTGGGGGGATGGGTTGTTTAAAATTATGGTTTGATTTGAGGCAATTGTTTGGTAAAGTGTTTTTTTATTGTCGTTATGCAAAGAACTGAGTTTTTAACTGGCTGAATATAAAGAAAAAATCTAACAATACGCTTAAAAATGGACTTGCCTACCGCAGGGGGAGTTCAACGATTTGTAGTTTCGTTTGAGATTGTGCCAGATTTTGGTTTTGTGCCAGCTAATCCGGCAAGCCCTTTAGCTCAGCGTTAGATTAAATCACTCAAATACCTTATCTTCATTATGAGATAACTCCTAAATTGATAATTACGCCAATGTAGTATATTATTGGCGTATGATTACTATTGCGGAAACAGAGCCTTTTCAAAAGAAAGCTAATAAGCTACTTTCAGTAGATGAAAGAAATGAATTGGTTTCTTATTTGGCTGAGCATCCTAATTCTGGTGTGCTTATTCAAGGTACTGGTGGTATTCGAAAATTAAGGTGGGCTAGAAGTGGTAGCGGAAAAAGTGGTGGTGTTAGAGTCATTTATTTTCATCATAGTGAAGTAATGCCACTCTATCTTCTCGCAATATTTGGAAAGAATGAGAAGGCTAATATTTCCGCTCAAGAAAAGAAAATATTAGCTAACTTAATTAAACAATTAGTCGCTTATTGGAGGCAAAGAAAATGAGTAATGCATTTACAGAAATTAGCGCTGGTCTAAATGATGCTATCTCTCATGCTAAGGGAGATAATTCAAAAGTTATTGAGCATAAAATGGAAGCAATTGATGTTAAAGCTATAAGAAAAAAAACCGGTATGAGCCAACAACAGTTTTGTTCAACGTTCGGTATTTCTTTAGGTGCTCTACGTCATTGGGAACAGGGACTTCGTAACCCAAGAGGTACTGCTAGAGTCTTACTCAAAGTAGTTGAACACAACCCTAAAGCTATTATTGAGTCTATAGCACATTAACATTTAAAAGAACGATCTGTGCCATTACTTTACAGGTTGAAAGGCATGAATCCTGCTAAATCTTAACAGGCATTCTTGTTTCCCTTGCTTGTTCCGGTTATTTTGCTGGCTTCTTAATCGAAGTTGGGTGGTTAGTGCTTCTGGTTACTTCTTTTTAGTCGCGGGTTTTAGGCATTATCTCTTTGTTTTACAGGTATCTCTATTTGGTTGAGAAGAGGAAAGTTTGTTTTTTTACAGAGCTTCGATTTGGTAAAGGAGGTAAAAATCGTTACAAACAAAAATATGTAAAAAAGTAGGGGGATGGGTTGTTTAAAATTGTGGTTTGATTTGAGGTATTGTTTGGTAAAGTGTTTAATAAATTGGCGGTATGTAAAGAATTTAGTTTCTTTAATCAATTGAAAATAAACTAAAATCTAACAATCACATTAATTTGACAACTAACACAGGGCTACTTTTGCGGTCATTCCGCTATCGCTTCATTTTACCGCAAAAGCATCCCTGTGTTAGTTTCAAATTATGTGGGCGTTAGACTGACAAGGCATTAAATTATGAATTCAAGATGAAAAAAAAGTATAAAAACAAGGTGCAAAATATCCTTGATAAGATAAGTCTTATTAATTTCAAATATCAGGAGGTGCTAAAACTTGATACAAATAACTTCAATATATTCTCATTGCTAAAAAAAGAATCAGATGAAGTCTACTTACATTCGATGTTTATTTTTGAACTCTTAAATCCAGAAGGAAGTCATCAGCAAGGAAATAAGTTTCTTAAGATTTTTGTAGAAAAACTAGGTTTTAATGACTTTTATCTTTCAAATATATTTATAGAAAAAGAGTATAAAAATATAGATATTTATATCACTAACGGTAAACAATCAATAATTATTGAGAATAAAATTCATGCAAAAGATCAAAATAAACAACTTGAAAGATATGTAAAACTAATTAAGAAAGAAGGAATACAAGATATTAAAGTTGTTTATCTAACCCTATATGGCTATGAGCCAAGTTTGGAAAGTGTTGGGGACATTGATACTAATTTAGTTTTACCCGCCTCATATAAAAGTGATATTGATAAGTGGTTAGAGCTCTGTATAAAAGAATGTACTTTACTGCCAACAATTAGAGAAACTATTGTTCAATACCGTTCATTAATTCAAAAGCTAACAGGGAAAAATCAAGCCAGAGGTTATATTATGGAAATATCCAATCTATTGATGAATAAAGAAAACATACAAATCGCCTCAGATTTGAATGAAGCCTTTATTGAGGCAAAAATTATTACCCAGTTAAACTTTTGGAGTGCACTTGAAGAAGAGTTAAAGAATAAAGGAATGTCAATCAGTAGCTTAGATGATTATAAATATTCAGAAGAGAAGGTTAGAGATTATTATTTAAAATCAAGAAATAATAAGTATTTTGGAATCCTAGTAAAAGTTGAAAACTTAGGTAAAGATGGTCGTGTTTTTTATAACTTTGAAGTGGATGAAGCTATATATCATGGCTTTTCTATTATGGCAAATGATGGAGACTGGGCAACCAATAATGAACCAAAGTTTGACTCTTTATCTGATTTAGTTACTGAACTTGACTCTGGTTTTGAAAGATCAAAGTATTGGTTAGGCTCGAAGTATGTGAAGCCAAATTTAAACTTCAAAAACTTTAATCAAAATAGTATTTATGCTCTTACCGAAGAATCAGAATTAAGAAAAACAGTGTCATTATTGGCAAATGAAGCATTTGAACAAATAAAGGTATTTACCTTAAAAGCTAAAAAAGTCTAACAAATTGCTCAAATTGACAGTTAACACAGCCCACTTTTTGTGCGTTCGCTCCGCTCATTTTCGCACAAAAAGTGTGCTGTGTTAACTGCAATTTAGCAAGGCGTTAGGTTTCGCTGAATAATCATTGTTATATTTACTGATTATTGCGGGTTTAAGTTAATTTATTTGCTAGTAAAGTAGATAAAAGATAGGGAATTTTGACAATAGCTGTATAATTTAAATTATGAGGCTATATGCATACAAATGAAAAAGGAAAGTTATGGAAAACTTAAATAAGCTAATACTAATATTCGTCATGTTTTTAATTACAAGTTGTAACAGCTCTATCTCTCATAAACCTATTTCTGAAAAAATTGAAAAAACTACGATTATAAATGGGCTAACTTATGAAAATAAGCCATTTATAGAAAAGTATAATTGGGACAATGCAAACAAGTATTGTCAGGAAAAAGGGTGGAGACTGCCCTCCCGAGTTGAACTTGCGCAAGTTGCAAATATTCCTTTGTATAATGTAAATTCCAATAATGAAAAAGGGCTTAAAGGTTATAATAAA